>JALWTJ010000538.1:0-2778 GCA_027082895.1 Hyphomicrobiales bacterium
CCGGTGCCAGTTCCCTGCGCGGGTTCTACACCTCGGGCATCATCATGCACCGCCCCGACGAGGAGGCCAGCGAGCGCAAACTGGAAATTGAGCTGCGCAACGGCCCCGCATTGCCGTCCAAGCTGATCGACAAGGTCAAGGGCCAGTGGGTCGAACTGAACCCGATGAACGAGCGCCTTGTGCGCAAGGACGTAGGCGCGAAACACGATGCCGAGCGGGTGCGCAAGGGGGATGTGATCGTCCAGATGATTGCCGAGCAGGCGGCCCGCGGCAAGATGTTCACGATGACCCAGTTCGCGGAGGGTTTCGAGAACAAGGCTGGCCTCGGCGGCAAGACCGTGATCCGGGACCGACTGAACGTTCTGGCTACAAAAGGCTATCTGAAATTTATCCGCCAAGACGCGGTGAAGGGTCTGGGCCTCGCCGCCGACCGGAGCAAATACGGGTATCTCTGTGTCGAAGGCATGGCCCTGAAAACAGGTGAAGAGACCGTCGATCCACAGACCGGTGAGGTCACCGAACGGGCCGTATCCGTGCTTCCCAGCCACTATAAATGTCCGCAGACCGGTGCGGTCCTGCCTATCGAAAACCCCGATATCTGGGTCTATCCGACGGAGGATGAATGATGGATTTCAACGCTGAAATCACCCCCGTTTTCCATCCGGAATCTGGCGCGGAATTTCCGGAATCTGGCCAGATTACGCGGAATCTGGAATCTGTCCGGAATCTGGAGTCTGGGTTTTACCCTTCAAAAACAATGTGTTGCACCCACATTTCCAGATTCCGGAATGGTGTTTCCGGAATCTGGGCTGGAATCTGGATTAACGCAATAAAATCAGTGTATTGCGCCAGATTCCAGATTCCGGATTTTCTTACCCTAAGGGGTAGGTGTCCTCCCCGCTCAAGACGGGAGAGACACCACCTACCCCGGGGCAGGCTTGTCAGCCCCGACCTTTCACCCCGAGCAGTTCAAACGACAGGAGATCACCTCATGAACACCATCGATCCGACTCTGGCCAAACCCGGACCCACGCTGGCCACTCAATCCCGAACCTCCGGAGCTATCCTTGCCCTCGACCTTGGCACCACAACGGGCTGGGCCATGCGCGGGCATGACGGTCAGTGTGCCCTGCGAGGGCTGATCACCAGCGGGACCGTATCGTTTCGCCCGAGGCGCTTTGATGGCGGGGGCATGCGTTACCTGAGGTTTGTCAATTGGCTGACCGAGTTGGACCAACTCGCGGGGCCGATCGCAACCATCTGGTTCGAGGAGGTCCGCCGCCACGCGGGCACCGATGCAGCACATGTTTTTGGAGGACTGCTCGCCACTTTGACGTCCTGGGCGGAGCTTCGCGGTATTCCTTACGGCGGAGTCCCGGTCGGCACGATCAAGAAACACGCCACCGGCAAGGGCAATGCCAGCAAGGCCATGATGATCGAAGCAGCCCAAGCACGGGGCTACCGCCCTGCGGATGACAACGAGGCCGACGCCATTGCCATCCTGCACTGGGCGCTGGAAACGAAGGGAGGCATGGCATGAACGGGATGAGGTTTACGCCGAGGGGCTATGGCGGGCATCGCCGCTCCCCCGATCAGGTCAAGCGCGAGGGCTGGAAGGAACAGGGTCTACTGGCCGTGGCGCTCGATGATGACCGGCTGACATGGCCGGAACGGGAGTTGGTGCGCCAACTGGGCGAAAAACTCTATGGCAAACGCCCTGAAAGCAGCGAGGTATCGCGATGACCAGATGGACAATCGCTCGGGTGCAGGACCGGCTGGAGTTGGCGGCCGAGGTGTTCAAGCAGATGCCGGGCGTGAAACCTCAGGGGTATTTCAATGCCTGGCCGGATTACTTTCACAGCTTTGCCGATCAGGTTGGACAGGAGCCAGTGATGCGCAAGCCTCGGCCAAGCCCGCGTATGATCACCGAGGCTGACGAGGCAATGCTGTGGCTGCGCTGGCTGGAAGTCGAGGACGCAAAGCTGGTCTGGGCGCGCGCCAACGGAAAGCCGTGGAAACCGATCTGCTGGGAGTTCGGCCTGTCCCGTACCGCAGCGACCCGCCGGTGGCAGTTCGGCTTGGCGGTGATCGTCTGGCGGCTCAATGGTCGCGTGCCACCCATACGGCGGTCCATGGATTTCGTGATAAAACGGGCCCGAAGCGGCCTGACGGTCCGGTAACTGCGCCCGAGGTTGAACTTTTCAGTTATAACACCTATTATAACTTAACGCCAAAGGAGAACACCATGTCCAGCCTGAAACTCACCGGTATCGGAAATTCTGTTGGGGTTGTTTTACCCAAAGACCTGCTGGCGCGGCTGCGGGTGCAGCGTGGCGACCGGCTCTATGCGGTCGAAACCCCGAACGGGATCGAACTGACCCCCTATGACCCCGCCTTCGCGGCCCAAATGGATGCGGCCGAGGAAATCATGCGCGAGGACCGCGACGTTCTGAAGAAGCTTGCTGAATGACGCCCGGGCCTATCTGGGTGCGTGCCGATGTTGTCGAGGCCATCCACCGCCGCCAGCTTGCCGAACATGGTGGGGCGGAAGGTGTGCGGGATGCAGGCGCACTGGCCTCGGCCCTTGATCGCCCCCGCAACCGTCTGACCTATGGAAACCCGGCGCCCGACCTTGCCGAACTGGCAGCCGCTTATGGTTTCGGCATTGCACGCAACCATCCGTTTGTCGATGGCAACAAACGCACAGCCCTGATCGTGATGCGACTGTTTCTGAAACTGAACGGCGCGGAGCTGGTGGCAACAGCGGGCGAAAAATAC
>JALWTJ010000538.1:2788-10540 GCA_027082895.1 Hyphomicrobiales bacterium
CACTTGCCAAGTGGGTGCGTGCACATCTCGCGGAGTGATTTGCCGGGCTGCCTGTCAAGCAAAATCGTGTTTGCGGTACAATTTTCGGGTGTACACCGAAACGCGTGACACATTCGATCCAGGGCGCTACAAATCTGGCATAATCGCGAGAGAGTTGGGTGGACGGCTGAAGCGGAAGTCCCGACAAGCGAACCCCGCCGATTTGTACGGGTCCCTTCCTGTGCAAAACGTATACGGGGGGGCTAGGCGCGCAAGTTTCCCAGTGACGCCGGCAAAAACACCCGTTTCGTTTCGTTTTGATAATACACCCAACGAAACAAGGGCCTCACGGTCCGTAAACCCCGCCTGAAACGAAACGACCCCCCCCCCGGGGGCATTTCGTTTCGCACGCCGTCACGCTTCGTTTCGGCGCACCAACCCAAGGAAAAATGATGGACGTGATCGAACTGCCTCTCGGGCAGATCATTCCCTATGCGCGCAACCCGCGTCAGAACGAAAAAGCCATCGCCACGGTAGCGGCCTCGATTGCCGAATTCGGCTGGCGGCAGCCGATTGTGGTGGACGAGAACATGGTTATTCTGGCCGGCCACACCCGGCTTGCGGCGGCGCAGCAACTGGGCCTGAAATCCGCACCGGTGCATATCGCCAAGGGGCTGAGCGAGGCGCAGGCACAGGCGTTCCGGATCATGGACAACCGCTCCGCGGAAAACGCCGAGTGGATGGAAGATCTGCTGAGTCTAGAATTGAGCGATCTGCTGGACGCGGATTATGATCTGGAGTTGACCGGTTTTACCGACGAGGAATTGAACAGCCTGCTGTCCGGCCTCGATGACGAAACCGACACCGAGGGCGAGGATGACATTCCCGAGCCGCCCGAGGATCCGGTCAGCCGACCGGGGGACCTTTGGATCCTTGGCAACCATCGCCTGCTTTGCGGGGATGCAACGGTGGCCACGGATGTCGAGCGGGTGCTGGATGGTGCCAAGGCAAATCTCTGTTTTTGCGACCCGCCCTATAATGTCGATTATGCCGGAGGCGCAGGGGCGGAACAGGCTGGCAAGGGGCGCCGGATCAAGAACGATGCGCTTGGCGATGCGTTTGGCCAGTTCCTTTATGATGCCTGCATGCTGATCAACACCCATACCAATGGCGCAGTTTACATCTGCATGTCCTCGAGTGAATTGCACACGTTGCAGGCCGCCTTCACCAAAGCGGGCGGCCATTGGTCTACCTTTGTGATCTGGGCCAAAAACCGGTTCACGCTTGGCCGGTCCGACTACCAGCGCCAATACGAGCCAATCCTTTATGGCTGGCCCGAAGGTGTGAAACGCCGCTGGTGCGGGGCGCGCGATCAGGGCGATGTATGGAACATCAACCGCCCGACCAAGAATGATCTACACCCGACCATGAAGCCGGTCAGCCTGGTGGAACGCGCCATTCAAAATTCCAGCCGCAAGGGCGACCTTGTGTTCGACCCGTTCGGCGGCAGCGGCACGACCCTGATTGCGGCTGAAAACACGGGACGCAAGGCGACATTGCTGGAGCTTGATCCAAAATATGTCGATGTGATTGTCGAACGCTGGCAGCAATTCACCGGCCAAACCGCAATGCTGGATGGCACAGATCAAACCTTCGCCGAACTGGCGGAAACCCCGCGCTGAGGCATGCATGAGCTGGCTTTACATCCCTCCGGAAACACTTCCGGAGCAGCAGACCTGTTCTTCGGCCTGTCGCTCTGCGCCGGAGCTGGCGGGATCGACCTCGGGCTTACCATCGCATGCCCCCGGTATCGAACTGTGTGTTACGTCGAGCGGGAAAGCTATGCTGCGGCCGTCCTCGTGGCGCGGATGGAAGACGCGGCCCTGGATCGCGCACTTGTCTGGGACGACATTACCACCTTCGACGGCTGCCCGTGGCGTGGAACGGTGGATATCCTCACTGGAGGCTATCCATGTCAACCTTTCAGCGTCGCGGGGAAGCGGCAGGGGGCGGAGGATCCCCGCCATCTATGGCCGCATTTTGCGCGGATCATCGGGGAATGTGAGCCCGAATGGGTGTTTCTGGAAAACGTCGCCAATCACCTCAACCTCGGATATCGCGAGGTCAGAGGCGAGCTGGAAGGCCTGGGCTACGGGGTTACGGAAGGATTGTTTACAGCGGCAGAAGTCGGCGCGCCGCACAAGCGCCAGCGGCTGTTCATCCTTGCCCGACGAAACCAACTGGCCGACACCACGCGCCAGCGCCAACGAAAACCGGCAGACGAAACCGACGCCGTCGCAACTGGCCGGAAAACACGGGATGAACCTTGCGACCAAGGCGGCGATGTGGCCGACGCCGATGGCGAGCGACGGCTGCAAGCCGAGTGGGGGAAGCCGCCGCTCCGCCGATCTGACCTATGTGGCGGGGATGTGGCCGACCCCTCTGGCGCGGGACTGGAAGGGCACCAACAGTCCGGAGCATGTGAAACAGCAGCCACCGGCACGCAACCACATGGATCAACTGGCAAATTTCGCCGTGTATTCCCGCCAGGCCCGGACGATCTCGGGGGATGGCGAGACTACCTCGGATCAGCGTCGCAGCTTGAACCCTCTGTTCGTCGAGGCGCTGATGGGCTGGCCCACAGGGTGGACCGGCTTCGACTTTGCGGCAACGGCGTGGTTCCCCTGGTTGCAGCGCATGCGTACCGAATTCTTGTGGCTCGGTTCAACGATGGATGACGGGTTGGCGCAATGAAACAAACGCGCGTCATGTCGCTTCTCGAAGCCATCGCCAATGTCGTGGTGGGTTACGGGGTGGCCGTGACTACGCAGATGCTGGTGTTTCCGGTGTTTGGCTTGCAGACAACGCTGGCGCAGAACCTGAAAATGGGTGCGGTGTTTTCGATCGTGTCAATCATTCGCAGTTTTGCGCTGCGGCGGGTTTTCGAGGCGATCAGGGTTGCCAATCACTCCGGCGGCCATGCCGCACATGTAAAACCTGCACGGTCTCGTCCATGATCGTGAAATACACCCGCCAGCGGGTCGCCCGTCCGTAAAGTGCGCGGCGGATTTCAACATCGAATTCGGCGGATTCCGGCGCAACGGCATGGGTCTCCGGCATCAGGGCAAGGCCGAGGATCAGTTTGCGCATTCCTGCCAGCCAGTCGTCGGCAGCACGGGGATTGCGCTCCTGCAACCACGCATGTTCTTGCCGGATATCATCGGCGGCCTTTGGCGTAACAATGACGCGATACTGGCGAGCCATCAGCTGGCGGACAGATCATCAAAGAAGGCCGAGGCTTCAACGCCTTCGCCCGCACGCGCCTGATCCAGCCCCTTGCGGATACCCGCAACGGTCCGGGCATAGTCGATCTGGTCCTGCATGTCCTGCCACGCAGCGGCGTCCATAACCACGACCGAGGGCTTGCCGTTCACCGTCAGCACCGACGGGCGGCCGGTTTCCTTGAGGCGGGCGACAAAGCGCGAGGTCTCACGCTTGAACTCGGTAAGGGGGCGGATGTCTTTGGTGATATCCATGGGGTGGCTCCTGATTTCGCATTTAATTAGATGCTAATGTAGTGCGAAATCAGGGCGAAGTCCAGTGCGGGGTCAGGAGGCAATGCGGTAAACCCGACCTCTGTCGGCAATTTTCTCGGAGGTGATAGTCAGGCCGAGGCGTTTTTTCAACGCGCCCGAAATGGCTCCACGAATTGTGTGTGGCAGCCAATTTGTAGCCTTGGCAATCTCGGCGATCGTTGCCCCGTCGGGGGCTTCGAGCATCTCGATCAACAAGGCCTGTTTTGTGCCTGCGCGTGTTTTAGGTTTGGGCTGTGCCGGATCAGGTTGCGGTGTTTCCGTTTCGATCCCGATGGCCACGAGCCCCGCATTGGTTATGACCAGCGTGGTGCCGTGGCCATCGCCGGTCTTGCGCCATGTTGGCTCGCCCTTGCGAATGTCGGCCTCGACTTCGTCCAAGAGGCCGCGTTTGATCAGCGGCACGATCACCTTGTTGGCGGCCCCGCCGCGCAGGCGGTCCGGCAGCGGCAGGGCAATGCGATCGTCCTGTTGCGACGCGCGCGAAAGGATGAGGGTCTGGGTTTTGGTAAGCTTGCTCATGCCTTGACCTCCCATGCGGTGAATTCATCCGCCATGCCGAAGCTTTCGGCGGTGCGGCGCAGAAATCCGGGCGATTGGCGCTCGCAATCAGCAGCCAGTTTGGCTTCCTCGGCGAAAACCTCGCGGGGCAGATGGTTGAGGGTGCCGTATTGCAAGCGCATGGAGGCCTCTACCCCTGCGGGGTTCAGGTCGGGCGCAAGTTCATGAAGGAGTTTCTGGTAAAACATCGGCTGTCTCCGTGTTTCGGGGCGGCGACCGTCGCGGCCCTTCTACCGCCTGAAGCCCCGCACGTGGCGGGGCGGGCAGGAAAGAAGGTAGCGGCTATTCGGCGTATTCTCCCTCCTGAAAGGCGCGGTCGCAAATTTCGCGCAAGTTCTTTGAAATGTCGGCCAGATCGCCAACATGGCCCCAGTGGATCTCGTCGGGGTTGGCTTCAAAGTGCTCGTCACTGAGGGCCTGCAGGCGGGAAAGCATGGTGTCGACTTCGGCCTTGCGGGTCAGGAAGGCGGCGAGGGCCTTGTCGTTGTTGCGGGTTTTGGTTGTCATGGTCTGGCTCCTTTTCGGTGTCATCAGATTCGCTCTTTCGGGGATGATTATCCAGTAAAATAGCAGCAACATCATTGCGTTGATCGGAAGGTGGGGATTGTAAATGGCCGCTGCCACACAGCCTTTGGCAGTGATTGCAAAGCTTCTGGACCTGTCCGAGCGACGCGTGCAACAACTGAGCCGTGAAGGGATCATTCCCAAAGCCACACGCGGGCAATATGACCTGATCGGTTCGGTACGCGGCTATGTCCACTACTTGCGTGATCAGGCAGTGAGCGCACAGGCGGGCGCGCCCGATTATGCTGCCGAGCGGGCGCGTTATATCCGGGCCCGTGCAGATCTGGTGGAAATGGAAGCCGCGCAGCGGCGCGGAGCATTGATTGCGGTGGAGGATATCGAGATCGCCTGGATCAAGGTCCTGGCCCTGTTGCGCACCCGGATTCTGGCCGTGCCGGATCGACTGGCGCCTGAGGTTTATGCCGCAGGCAGCCTTGCCGACGCCCACAACCTTCTCGGCGCAAGCCTGCGCGCGGCCCTTGAGGATTTAGCCAACAGCGATGTGCAGCCGGAAAGAAACACCGACCCTGACGATATCGGGATCACCGATCCTGGGCCGGACAGTGAAACGGGCACTGGACGTGCTGCGCCCGCCACCGGAACTGACGATCAGTGACTGGGCGGATCAAAACCGGCGGCTGAGCTCCGAGGCCAGTGCCGAGCCCGGGCAATGGCGGACCAGTCGTGCAGAATACCAGCGCGGGATCATGGAGGCGATTTCCGACGCGGGTGTGGAGAGCGTCGTGATCATGTCCAGCTCACAGGTGGGCAAAACCGAGATGCTGAATAATTCGGTGGCCTATCACATCGATCAGGATCCGGCACCGATCATGGTGGTTATGCCGACCGAGCGGGATGCGGAAACCTGGTCGAAGGACCGGTTTTCGCCGATGGCACGGGATACCCCGTGCCTTACCGGCAAGATCGCCGACCCGAAATCCCGCGATGGCAACAACAAGATTTTGCACAAGCGGTTTCCGGGCGGGCATCTGACCATTGTCGGGGCGAATGCGCCCTCGGGACTGGCCAGCCGCCCGATCCGGCTTTTGATGTGTGACGAGGTCGATCGCTATCCATTCAGCGCCGGGGCGGAGGGCGATCCGGTCAATCTGGCCAAGAAGCGGACAGTGACCTTCTGGAACCGCAAGATTGTGCTGGTCTCGACGCCCACCAACAAAGGGTCGAGCCGGATCGAGGCGGCGTATGAGGAAAGCGACCGGCGGCAATACCATGTGCCGTGTCCGGAATGCGGAGCGGAACAGGTGCTGGTCTGGGGGCAGGTCAAATGGGACAAGACGGCGGGCGGGATGCACAGGCCGGAAACCGCAAAGTATCATTGCATCCATTGCAATGCTGCCTGGAATGACGAGACCCGCTGGGCGGCAGTCGGGAAAGGCCACTGGCGGGCAAACAAACCGTTCGCCGGAATTGCCGGTTTTCATCTCAACGAGATCTATTCGCCCTGGGTGCGGCTCGAGGCAATGGCAAAAGCGTTTCTGTCGGCGCGCGCCGGTGGTGATGAAACCATGAAGACCTTCATCAATACCTCGCTCGGGGAAACCTGGGTGGAGAGTGGCGAAGCGCCGGATTGGCAACGTTTGCTCGACCGCAAGGAAGACTGGCAATCCGGCACCGTGCCTGCGTATGCCCTGTTCCTGACGGCGGGCGCGGATGTTCAAAAGGATCGGATCGAGGTTGATGTCTGGGCCTGGGGCCGCGGGCTGGAAAGCTGGCTCATTGATCACATCGTCATCGAGGGCGGTCCGGGCTCGGAAGCCTGCTGGAATGGGTTGACCGAATTGCTGGGCCGGACATGGAGCCATGCAAATGGCAGCCAGATGACCATCGCGCGGCTCGCGATCGACACCGGCTACGAAACCCCCGCCGTTTACGGCTGGGCCCGCAAGGTTGGTTTTGGGCAGGTTGCGCCAGTCAAGGGGGTGGAAGGGTTCAATCGGGCCAGCCCCGTCTCGGGGCCAACATACGTGGATGCCACTATCGCCGGTAAACGTCTGCGTCGTGGGGCTCGGCTCTGGACGGTAGCGGTGTCGACGTTCAAATCCGAGACCTACCGGTTTCTGCGGCTGGAACGGCCAACGCCTGAGGAATTGGCGGCCGGAACGGATTATCCGCCCGGAACCCTACACCTGCCGGATTGGATCGACAGTGAATGGCTGAAGCAGCTGGTCGCAGAGCAATTGGTGACGGTGCGCAACAAGCGCGGGTTCGCCCGGCTGGAATGGCAGAAACTGCGCGAACGCAACGAGGCGCTGGATTGTCGGGTCTATGCCCGTGCGGCCGCGTGGATCCTCGGGGCGGACCGTTGGTCAGAGAAACAATGGGATGAATTGGAGCGGCAAGTTGCGCCGCCCGAACAGGGTGCGCCAGCGTCGGCGGTGTCGCGGCCAGCGAGACCCGCAAATCAGCGCCGTTCCGTGCGCTCGAACTACATGAGGTGAATGTGGCAACGCTGGCAGAACTGCAAACCCGCCGCGAGGCATTGGCGGCCTCGCGCGCCAGTGGCGTGGCCCGGGTCAGCTATGACGGCAAGACGGTGGAATATCGCAGCCTCGCGGAAATCGACCGCGCCATCGATGTGCTCGACCGCGAGATTGCCACGCTCGAGGGCCGCAAGGTGATCCGGCAGGTGCGCGTGACCACGAGCAAGGGATTGTAATGGGCCTGTTTGACATGCTTCGCCGCCAACCCACCGGCGGCCCGAATGGCGTGCGCGCCCGCCTCGAAGGGGCAATGTCACGGCGTCGTCTGCGGGGCTGGCAGCCGCCTTTGGAAAACATCAACTCGCTGGTGGCTTCGGGCGGGCCGCGCCTGCTGGCGCGCTCGCGCGAGCTGGTCGTCACTAATGGCTACGCCGCCAATGCCTGCGAGGCTTACGCCGCCAATCTGGTCGGTGACGGGATCAAGCCATCCTCGCTGATCGAGGACGGGGAATTGCGGGACCGGGTTCAACGTCTGTGGCTGGCCTGGACCGATCAGGCGGACGCCGACGGGCTGACCGACTTTTATGGTTTGCAGGCGATGATTGCCCGCGAGA
>JALWTJ010000539.1 GCA_027082895.1 Hyphomicrobiales bacterium
TGCCTGGCGCTGATGGATCGGGATGTTCTGGCGGCATTTTCTGGCGGACCATCCGGATTGTTGCCGGACGAGGAAGTCCCTTCGGGCGGGCTGATCAACCGGCTGCGCGCCGTTGCCCGTTTCGGGAAACGGGCCGTGGGCCGCGTGCGCAAGCTGCCTGCATTCTGGCGGGCCCTCAGGGCATGCCGGGGCCGGGAAACGGTTGTCCTTACCAGCAATGATTCGGGGTCGGGGATCAATCTGCGCCCGCTGGAAGCAATCGAAAAGGAAATTGAGGGGCTTAGCTGCGGAACACTGGTCCTCAGTGAAACAGCGCTCGTGCGGGACAGGGCGCGGCAGAGGGGGCGGGACAATGTGGTGCTGATCGAGGGGGATGAACCGGTCATTGCTCCCCGGCTGGCGGTGCCCCTTGTTGATGAACTGGTCAATGCCGGGGGTGGGGCTATGTTTCCTTCGGACCTGGGCCGTGCCCTGCAGGGCATGTTGGCCCGCTTCTGGCCCAAATATGTGACCCGGTTCGTGCGGACGCAGCGGGTGATGGGAATTGTGGGGCGCTGGTGCCGTATCCGGTCGGTTCTCTCCATCTCGGAAGTGCTGCCGGTGTCCGTTGCGGCGGGCCTGTGGGCGCGCGGGAAGGGCATAGCATGGCTGGGGCATTTCACGGCCACCATCGGGCGTTGTCCGGATCACAGGTTTTTCCCGGCCGACCGGCAATTGGCCTATGGGGGGCAGTTGAAAGATCATGTGCTTGATGTGCGGCCCGATGCGCAGGTGGAGGTGGTGGGATGTCCGTCCTTTGACGCCCATCTGGGCCGGGACCGGCAGGCGGACCGGGAAGCGATGGAAAAGGAGTTTTCCGGCCTGGGGACGCAGAAGCTGGTGGTGGTGGCCAGTGAAGCCTTTGCCGACCCGGAAACGGAACTGGTGCCCATCCTGAAAGGGGTGACGTCCCTTGCCGGGGTGTTCTGCGTGCTCAAGGTGCATCCGGACGATGATCAGGCGGTCATGGAAGAACTGGTGCGTTCTGCGGGAGTCAAGGGGCGGGTGGTGCTTGTCACGAACGCGCCGCTGGGGCCGTTGCTGGGGGCGGCGGACCTGCTGGTGTGCGTCTTGTCCACCATTATCATCGAGGCAGCCATCATGGGGACGCCGTCCCTGAGTTGCGATTTCAGCAACAAGACGCGGGTGCTCGATTTCGTTGCCGAGGGGCTGTGTCCGGGGTGCCTGTCGCCGGAAGATGTGGCACCGATGGTGCGGGATATCCTGTTCGACGCGCAGATACGGCAACGTGTGATATGGGAAATGAACAGCAACATTTCCCGCTTCAATGGACCCAATGACGGGCGCTCGGCATACCGGATTGCAGCCCTTGCGTGCCGGGGAAACCGGGAAGGGGAACCGGGCGGATAAGGGGTGGCGGAAAGGGGCAAGACGGGGGATCTTTTCTTGC
This sequence comes from Hyphomicrobiales bacterium, assembly GCA_027082895.1. GTDB lineage: Bacteria > Pseudomonadota > Alphaproteobacteria > Rhizobiales > Devosiaceae > DROE01. The sequence goes on from JALWTJ010000539.1 coordinate 1,451, forward strand.
GGCCCGGCGGGATTGCCGCTAGTGTCCGGCGCGTTGTTTTCACAAGCTTCTTTGTATCTTTGTTCCGAATTAATTGATTTTTTTCAAAAGGTTATCTTTGAATGCTGGTGCTTGATCCAAGGAATACCGGCCTGGTGCTCATGCAGGATACGCCCGAGGACCGGGAACTGCTGGCCATGGTGGCAGACCTGTTTGACCGGGATCCGGACACCATTCGCCTGTTCGGGATTTCCCGGGGGCATATGGAGGTCGGGGGCAGACGCTGGCCGGTGGAGCCGTTTCATGTGCTGCTGGGCGCCGAGGAGCGGGAAAAGCTGGAATATGACGCCTATGCCCTGGTGGACCGGCTGGTGGAGCATATGGCCGATGGGGTGGAGATGGACGCTCTGCTTGCGGCCTATCACGAGGTGGCCACCAACTGGTTCCGGGTGCTGCTGGCTGCACGGTCTGCCGATCAGACGGGGTTTCCCATTGCCGTTCTGGAGCGCGATTATTACGATGCGTTTGAAAATGCGCGCAAGCGGCTGGGACCTGCCTACATCCAGTTCGTGGATGGGTACTGGAAGGAACGGCAAAAAAGTTTCTGGCGCCGTGGTCCCTTTTTCCTGCGCAGCGTTGCGAACTGGCTTTCTCCCCGGCTTGAGCGGCATGGGGGGCGGTTCATGAGCTTGATCGAGCCCTATCGGTACCGCCTGGTTTCGCGGCTGGTGCATTGGGGGGGGATGGCCCGGATCATTGCGTCGCGTGTTCGGCGGCATGGGCCGCGCTATCTGAAAATGGCAGTGCGGGATCCGGCGCGGCTGATCGCGAGTCTGGGCGGCGGAGGTGGACTGCTCCGGAAGCGGCTGCGCATGCTGTTTTCCAGTGGAAAACCGGCGGCGCCTCGTGCAACTGCGCTTCAGGAAGAAGACTCCTCACGATGGGGCAGCAGGGGGCGCCGGGCGGCGCAGGCAGTAGCCAACTGGTGGCACCCGGTTGGCTTTTTACAGCGGGTTGGCAATCGTCTTTTTCGGCGAGGTGCGGGCGAACAGACGGTGGTTCGTGAACTGGACCCTGCATTGGAGCGGGTGCTGGAAGGTATCGGGGCGGAAAATATCGTTCTGATGACGTTGAGCGACTCGGGAACCCGGGTCAATCTGGATCCGGCGCTGGTCATTCGGGAGGAACTGGAGGGGCTGGGGGTGCCCGTTCTGATTCTGACG
>JALWTJ010000540.1 GCA_027082895.1 Hyphomicrobiales bacterium
GGCAGAAGCCGGCGGTTATTTCGGCATTGTTGAAATACCGCTCCACCGAGGCAATGCGGGACCGGGTGGGCGATGCCATGGACATTCACGGGGGGCGTGCCATTCAGGAAGGCCCGCGCAATTACCTGTTTTCCGCCTATGCCAACACACCGGTGGCGATCACGGTGGAGGGGGCAAATATCCTGACCCGCACCCTTATCACCTTTGCACAAGGGGCGCTGCGGGCCCATCCCTTCCTTTATGAGGAAATCGTTGCCGTGCAGAACCCGGACAGGAAGGCGGGCCTGAAAGCCTTCGATCGGGCATTTTGCGGGCATGTTTCCTTCATGCTGGGCAATATTTCCGGCTCCCTGTGGCAGGCGGTCACGGGGGGGCGTCTGGCGCCTGCGCCGGTGGATCACGAGCTTGCCCGCTGGTACCGGCAACTGCACCGCTACTCGCAGAATTTCGCGCTGGTCGCGGACTGGACCGTGGCCCTGCTCGGGGGTGACCTGAAGCGCAAGCAGCGCCTGTCGGGGCGCATGGCCGACATCCTTTCGGACCTCTACCTGCTGTCCGCAACTCTCAAGCGGTATGAGGATGACGGGTGCATCAAGGAAGATCTGGCGGTGGTGGAAGCCATCGCGCGGGACCGGGTGGCGGCCATCGAAACCAATTTCCGGGCGGTATTCGACAATTTTCCCATTCGCTGGGCGGCATTCATCATGCGTCTGCTGGTGTTTCCGTTCGGCCAGCACCAGACCGGTTCGAGCGACAGGGAGAATTATGCTCTGTCTCAGGCCGTTCTGAAACCGAGCGAACAGCGGGACCGGTTCACGCTGGGGGTCTATGTGTCCACTGATCCACAGGATGTCACCGGCATTCTGGAGGATGCCCTGGCCAAGGTGGTCAAGGTGGCCGATATCGAGGCCAAGTTCATTCGGGCCATCAAGAAGGGGCGGATCCAGCGCCGCCAGGATCGGGATGCCATCACGGACGCGGTATCCGAAGGGATTCTGACCCATGAGGAAGCCGGCTATCTGCGGCTTGCGGACGAGGCAACCGATCGCGTGGTGGCGGTGGATGATTTCGCACCGGGCGAACTGGGCATGAACAGCCGGACAAAAGCGCAAAAGACGGTTGCAGCGGCCGAATAGTCGGGGCATATCCGTTGTGAAACGGTTCAACGCAAGGAAGACCAGACGTGGCAGACAATGAAAAGACGCGTGCCGGCGGCAAGTCCGGCTCTCAGGATGTGTCCGATTCCGCAAAACCAGCCGTAAAGGCATCTCCGGCAAAGGGTCGATCCTCCGGTCGGGGCGCGTCGGCGAAAGCCGGTGGTGCGAAGGCGGGCAGTGCAAAGGCGAAGGCAAGCGGGACGAAATCCGGCGGCACCCGCAAGGCTGCCGTTCGCAAGGCGTCGGCATCCAGGACTGCTTCTACCAAGACTGCTTCTGCCAAGACTGCTTCTGCCAAGACTGTTTCTGCCAAGGCAGCCGGGGGGAAGAAGGCGGGACGTGCCAATGTGGCCGAAAAGGCTTCATCTTCCGCGGGGAGTGCCAGCGGGCGGATGCGTCCGTTGCCTTCGGGCATGCCCAGGCTCAAGCACTGGCGGTTCGACATTGATTTTGAGGGCATTGGCTGGCTGACGATTCACACGCCGGATTCGCCGGTCAATATCCTTCCCACAGCGGCCATACTGGAGCTGGAAAAGCTGGTGTCCCGTTTCGAGGATCTGGCGGCAAGCGATGAGATTGCCGGGGTCGCCATCATGTCCGACAAGCCCAACGTGTTCATTGCCGGGGCGGACATTACCGAGTTCGACGGGTTTGCGCAGCCTGACAAGATGGAAGTGGCCCTGAAACGGGCACATTCCCTGTTTGACCGTATCGAAAATCTTGCGGTGCCCGTGGTGTGCGGCATCAACGGGGTCTGCCTCGGGGGCGGGTTGGAACTGGCGCTGGCCTGCCACTACCGGATAGCGGCAAACATCGAGAAGGTGCGTATCGGCTTTCCCGAGGTCAAGCTGGGGATCTTCCCCGGTTTCGGGGGGACCGGGCGTTCCATCCGGCAGGCCGGGCCGCTGGCGGCCATGCAGATCATGCTGACGGGGCGCTATCTGCGGGCCGGGGCAGCCCGGGGAATGAACCTGGTGGACAAGCTGGTGCGGCATCCGGACCAGTTGCGCTGGGAATGCCGCAAGGCGATCCTTGCAAAGAAACGCAGCAAACCGGCCGGTTTGTCGAAAAATATCATGGCCATGGGGCCGCTGCGCACCCTTGCTGCCAACAAGATGCGCAAGACGGTGGAGCGCAAGGCACGGCCAGAGCACTATCCCGCCCCTTATGCGCTGATCGACCTTTTCGAGGAAAAGGGGGATGATCCGGTCGGGATGCGGGCCGGGGAAATCACGGTGTTCCCCAGGATGATGGCGACGGACACGGCGGCCAGTCTGCGGCGCCTGTTCTTTTTGACCGAGGGGTGGAGGAAACAGGGGGTGCGGGGGCCTGACAAGCCGAAATTCCTGCGCGTGCATGTGAGCGGGGCCGGGGTCATGGGGGGCGATATTGCCGCCTGGTGTGCCTTGCGGGGCATGGGGGTGACCCTGCAGGATCTGGACATGGAGCGGATTGCACCGGCTTTGAAACGGGCGAAATCCCTGTTCCG
>JALWTJ010000541.1 GCA_027082895.1 Hyphomicrobiales bacterium
CCCCTCCACGATGGACAGGACCCGTTTCATGGACCTGTTCGGCGGCGTGTTCGAGCATTCCCCCTGGGTTGCCGAACGCACCTTTGACAGCGAACTGAGCTGTGCCCATGACACGGCCGACACCCTGTCGGCGGCCATGAACGCCACGTTCCGCGATGCAAGCGAGCAGGAACAGCTGGCTGTCCTTGCCGCCCATCCGGATCTGGCGGGAAAACTGGCGGCCGCCAAGCGACTGACAAAGGCCTCAACAGCAGAGCAGGCCGCGGCCGGTCTGGACCAATTGACCGATGCCGAACGGGCAGAATTCACCCAGCTGAATTCCGCCTATGTGGAAAAGTTCGGCTTTCCCTTCATTATCGCCGTCAAGGACCATACCAAGCCCGAAATCCTGGAAATGTTCAGGCAACGGCTTGCCAATGATCGCGCCAGCGAGTTCGAAACGGCCAAGCGGCAGGTAGAGCGGATCGCGCAATTGCGCCTCAGGGATATCTGGAAAAACAGGAAACCATCATGACCCCGCCAACCTATCATTCCCCCACCGGCGGCCTGCCCCCCCAGAGCCAGCTTCTGACCGGACGGGCCCACTTCACCGATGCCTATGCCGTCCTGCCAAGGGGCACCATGCGCGACATCGTGACCTCCTTCCTGCCCGGCTGGAAAAACACCCGCCTGTGGATTCTGGCCCGCCCCCTGTCCGGATTTGCCGAAACCTTCTCCCAGTACATCATGGAACTTGCCCCCGATGGGGGATCGGATACCCCTGAACCCGAAAAGGGAGCACAAGGTGTCCTGTTCGTGACCGAAGGAGAACTTGCCCTCACCCTGAACGGCTCCGCCCATACCCTGACCCCGGGCGGCTATGCCTATATCCCTCCGGGCGCCAACTGGTCCGTCTGGAACCGTTCTGCCGGAAAGACCCTGTTTCACTGGATCCGCAAGATGTGGGAACCGGCCGCGGACCTGACACCCCCCGATCCGTTCGTGACCCGCGAACAGGACGTTGAACCGGACCCCATGCCCGACACCGGCGGCGCATGGGCCACCACCCGCTTTGTTGATCCTTGCGACATGCGTCACGACATGTGCGTCAACATCGTCACCCTGAAACCGGGAGCCGTCATTCCCTTTGCCGAAACCCATGTCATGGAGCACGGCCTGTACATTCTGCAAGGCAAGGCGGTCTACCGGCTCAACCAGGACTGGGTGGAGGTGGAAGCGGGGGACTTCCTGTGGCTGCGTGCCTTCTGCCCCCAGGCCTGCTATGCGGGGGGACCGGACGATTTCCGCTACCTGCTGTACAAGGACATCAACCGTCACCCCAGGCTTTCCCTCGCCCGAACCTGAAGCAAAACGCCCATGCCCCGCAGAACCCGACTCGTCGCCCGCCCCCTGACCCGACACGCCTTCGCCCCCTTCGGGGACGTGATCCAGATTGCCGACGAGGGGGAAAGCTATCCCATCAACAATGGCACCACCATTCGTTTTCACGATCTGGCCGAGGTGACCTTTTCCGGCCCCAACGCCCGCCCGGTCATTTCCATGGCCCGCGCCGCGCCCTTTTCCCTGCCTCTCACTGTTTCAATGCTGGAACGGCATCCGGACGGCTCCCAGGCCTTTGTTCCGGTACGCCCGGGCCGTTTCATCATCATCGTTGCCACCGACAGCAATGGCCGCCCCGAAGACCCATGCGCCTTTCTTGCCGGCCCCGGACAGGGGATCAACTACCACCAGAATATCTGGCACGGTGTCCTGAGTTGCATCGACAAGGAAAATGATTTCCTGATCGTTGACCGGGACGGGGACGGCCCCAACCTTGAAACCTGTGATCTCGATCCCCCGCTGGAGGTCCACCTGTGAACCCTGATCATCACCTCATTTCCCGCCTGCTGGATGTGATCGAAAACGATATTGCCCCCCTGACCGCCAAAGAAGTCGAACGCGGCAACAAGATATTTGGCGCCGCCATCCTGAAAAAGGCCGACCTGTCCCTGGTCATTGCCGAAACCAACAACGAGATTGAAAATCCCCTCTGGCACGGGGAAATGCACGCCATCAAAAAACTGTATGAACGGGACCGCGCCCATCTGCCCGCCCCGTCCGATTGCCTGTTTCTTGCCACCCATGAGCCCTGCTCCCTGTGCCTGTCCGCCATCACATGGGCCGGATATGACAATTTTTTCTATCTCTTTTCCCATGAGGATTCCCGGGACAGCTTCGCCATTCCCCACGACCTGAAAATCCTGAAGGAAGTCTTCACCCTGGACCCGGGTGGTTACAGGAAAAGCAATGCCTTCTGGAACAGCTTTGATCTTGTCGAACAGATCGGAAAGCTTGCCCCGGAACATCAAAAACCACTGCAGGAACAGGTGGAACGCCTCAAAAAGACCTATGCCGCCCTGTCCGAAACCTACCAGGCCGGAAAAGGAAACGCCGCCATCCCGCTGGCCTGAGCGGCCCCTTGCAACATCTGGATCAGGAAGCAAAGGTCCACAGCCGGAGCACCAGATAGCTGGTCAGGGAGGTAACCCCGACCACGATCAGCGAGCCCAGCGAAGCGGGAAGCCCCAATAGCTGATAAACGATGTAGGAGAGCAGGGTTGCAAGGCTCAGACTTCCCGCCTGCGTCAGCACATACCGGGTCAGGGCCCGGCCGTGGGGCGCGTTCGAACGGAACGAAAACCGCCGGTGGGACAGGTAGACCAGCGGCACGAATGCCCCATAGAGCAGGCTGCTGGCCACCCAGTCGGGCACACCCAGTTCGATCCCGCTGAAATCCAGCAGGAAACTGGACGCCAGCGCATAAAGAAGCGCCGCCGTGCCCCCCACCATCAGGAAAGCCAGCGCATCACGGCCGAAAAAGCTCAACAGGGTCTTGATCACGAAACTGCCCGCATCAGATTGCGAATCGGCTGCCACTTTCATCAGAGCGGACACAAAGGTCCAGCACTTTTTGCATATCCGCCCCGCGTTGAAAGTCCGGCGCGTCCGGCCTTTTCGCAGCTACCGCCGCCACGAATTTCTGATAATTGGTCGGACAGGGAGGCACATCCATTTCCCGCCATGTACCCGCCTGCACATCGTCCCCGAGGCACACCTTCAAACATGTCCCCTCAAGGGTATGAACAAGATCGACCCCCCCGGCCGAACCATAGGCCCGCAGGTGCAGACTGTTCAGATGGCCCGGCGCCCAGCGGGTCGCATGGATGACCCCCAATGCGCCCCCTTCCAGTTCCAGGGAAGCGGTAAAGCTGTCATTGGCATCCAGATGATATTCCCCGACCCGGTTACCGGGCGCCTTGTCAAAGGTCTGAAGCCGGCAATCCAGGCTGACCACGTCCGCGGCCACTCCGAAGCTCAGGAAATCGAAAATATGGATTCCCACATCCCCCAGCACCCCATTGGAGCCGTGCTGCCGTGACAGGCGCCACAGCCACTGATCGTTTTCGCTCCAGCGCCCCCAGGCATCCGATACCAGCCAGCTTTGCAGATAGGAGGCCTCCACATGGCGCAACGCGCCAAGTTCCCCACCCAGAACCAGTTCACGCACCCGATGCAGTTCCGCCACATTGCGATAGGTCAGGTTGACCATCCCGACCAGTCCACGCGCCCGGGCCGCATCGGCCATCTCCTGAGCATCTGCATGATTGGTCGCCAGCGGCTTTTCACAAAACACATGCTTGCCCGCCGCCAGCAGATCAAGGGTGGTCGAATGGTGCATGGCATCGGGTGTGACATTGGTTGCCGCCACGAACCCGTTCCATTCCAGGGCCGCCGCAAGGGACGAAAAACGTCGCCCTATGTCGAATTCGTCGCAAAATGCCGCCAGACGGCCCGCATCCGGGTCCACCGCCCCGGTCAGCACAACCCCGTCAATGGCGGAAAAATGACGGGCATGGGCCCGCGCCATGCCCCCCGTGCCAACAATCAGCAGATCCATGATGACCCCATCCCGCAGCCGGCAAGGAGCACCCCGCCCGCACGCCACGAACGCAAGGCACCGGGATCAGCCGGAGGTCGGTGCATCCGCCTGCCCCGTGCTCCCGCGCCCCATGCGGCCACTGACCCAGCTGGAAGCCTTTTCCCCCATGGTCCGGAACTTCTTGGAAAGCGTGTTCAGCTTGCGCTCCCATTCCGCATCCGGGGTCTGCCCCTCGATGGCCGGGAAATAGACCTGCATCATGCAGGTGATCGCCAGCGGTTCGAGCACTGCCGCCTTGACGCTCCAGGCAAACAGCAGGGCAACCAGAATGCCAAAGGCGGAAAAGCCGCCCGGAATCAGGAACGCAATGGCCCCCGCCGGGGCCAGCAATACCAGGAACACCAGGAACGCCAGCCCGTACATGATGAGCGTGAGCCAGGCAGCATTCTTGAGCATGATCTTGTAATTCTGGCCATAAAGGATGAGGCCATCCCGTGCCGAAGCCCAGGGGTTCTCGCTACGGGTGCGGATATTGTAGGCAAGAATCACCTCGTCGATATACCCCACCGCGATATTGAGAAAGGCGCGGATGAACCGCATGATCGGCTCAAGCCCCGGAATGGGCAGGATGGCGGCGATCCCCTGCGCAAGCCCGGTAATGGCGCGCAGCACCCCCTTGATGATACGGTCAAGCGCAAACAGCACATTGGCCTCGGCAAACCGCTCGCTGACGATCTTGCGGCCATGCTCGATCTGGCCCCGCCCCTCCGGCAATTGCCCGCCATCGAGAAGTTCCACCAGCACCGCGATGTGCGCCGCCTTGACCATGTACAGCAGATATTCACGCAGGAAGAAGATCACGCCGCCGGTGATGCCCATCCCCGCCAGTCCCCCCCACAGGGAGAAGGTCTCCGAAGTTCCCGGTTCCTGACTGAACGCACCCAGCCCCCAGCCGATTCCCGCACCCACGCCGGTAACCAGAACGAAGGCCAGCGTTATGCCAAAATAAATGACCAGCCGCAGCACGATGAAGGGAAGTGTGCGCACCATCAAACCAATGGCCGCCGAAAGCCTGAAATCCCACATTATCCAATTCCTTTATCAAACAGGCGCAATGATTCTGCTGTAAAATGGCGTAAATATGCCCCTGTTTCCCAGTATCCTGCCACCCGGTCAATGCAATTCTGCACGCGGCACGCACCCGGCTCCTGCCAGAATCAGCGAAATCCCTTTTCCCCCTCCTTGTGCAGTTTGGGCCCCCGCTCAGAAATTGGCTCGGGGGCTTCCCCGACCGGCACATTGGGCGCGTCGCTGGGATCGCGCAGATGGGCGGCCGGATTGTGAGCCCAGTGCACCGCATTGCGCAGCACCTTGCCCACATTGGCATCAAAATAGGTGGGATAGGTTTCATGGCCGGGCTGAAAATAGAAAATCTTGCCCGCACCCCGCTTCCAGGTCAGCCCGGAGCGGAACACCTCTCCCCCCTGGTACCAGGAAACGAACACCGTCTCCATCGGCTCGGGCACCGAGAACGGCTCACCATACATTTCCTCGTTTTCCAGCACGAAGCTGGGCGGAACATCCCGCGCAATCGGATGGCCCGGATTGACCACCCAGACCCGTTCCCGCTCCCCCGCCTCGCGCCACTTGAGCGCACATGGCGCGCCCATCAGCCGCTTGAACACCTTGGAAAAATGAGCCGAGTGCAGAACGATCAGCCCCATCCCCTGCCACACCCGGTCAACAACCCTGTCCACCACCGCATCGGACACTTCGCCATGGGCCGCGTGGCCCCACCACACCAGCACATCGCTCTTTTCCAGCACATCGCCCCCCAGCCCATGTTCGGGCTGCTGCAACGTCGCCGTGCGTGTGATAATGCCATCATCCGCACCGATCAGTCGGGCAATCTGGGTGTGCATGCCTTCAGGATAGATTCCGGAAACGATTTCGTTGGTGGTTTCGTGGACGTTCTCGCCCCAGACGGTTACGCGAATCATGGTTGCTGTTGTCCTGTTGCTGGCCCCGGATCACCCGAAACGGGATTGCCATGTAGGAAAAGGGTCGCCCTTTTCCGCTCGTGCGGCATGAACCCCCCGCGCAATGGCGCGACTGAGACAAACCGCTGCCCCATGCCCGAGCAAGACCATGTCCATGATCGGATCGGAAAGTTCGATTTCCCCCGTGGCCACGCCGAAAATCAGGTCCCCGTCCACCGGCGTATGAGCCGGTACGATCGCGCGCCCCATTCCATCCTGCGCCGCCACCGCCATGCGCTTGGCCTGCCCCGCATTCAGCCGGGCATTGGTGGCAACGATGGCGATCGTGGTGTTGGCCCCCTGCTTGACGAAATCCTGCTTGGTGCGCGCCGTCATGGCAAAGGGAACCTGTGCACCGGCAGGGCCCAGCCCGCCAAATTCATTCTCCATTTCATAAGGCCCGGCCCAGAAATGCGGCCCCTCCCCCACGATGACCTGACCGGTGGGATTGGCCGCCACCAGCGCCCCCACCATCATGCCATTGTCCAGTTCCAGGGAAGCGGACCCCAGACCGCCCTTCAGGCTGGCTGTCGTTGCCCCGGTTCCCGCCCCCTCGCTACCCAACACAAAGTCCGCCTCCACACTGTCGAACGCCTCGATCCCCAGCGCCCGGTAGGGATTGTGGGACCAGTTCTTGTCCCCTCCGTTGACAAGATCGAACAGGATGGCACCGGGAACGATCGGCACCACCGCCGGCCCGACCCGGAAACCGCGCCCCGCCTGCAACAGCCGTTCGACCACGCCGCCCGGAGCTTCCAGCCCGAAGGCCGACCCCCCGGACAGAACCAGCGCATCCACCCCTTCCACCGACTTGTCCGGCGCCAGAAGGTCCGTCTCCCGGGTACCCGGAGCCCCCCCCATCACATCCACCGCCGCCACGAACGGCGTGTTGGCCGTCAGCACCGTTACCCCCGATTTCAGGGTATCATTGCGCGCATTGCCCACCAGCAATCCCGGCACGTCGGTAATCAGGTTGCGCTTTCCCGGCTTCACCATGTCCACATACTCTCCATCAGAACAAGAACACGCTCACCCATAATGCCGCGCCCGGGCCTCCTCGGCCTCCTCATGCAATTCAAGACGTTCATAGACATCGGCCAGCATCCGGTTCAGGGGCACCCCGTCCGGATCAAAGGTACGCCGCATCTCCATCATCTGTTGCGCAACCTCCAGGTTGCCACATTTCAGGTGTGCATCCAGCAACAGCTGCTCGAACAGATCCCGCTGCGCATGACTGCCCCCGATGGCCGCCATCCGGGGCAGAGCCATTTCAAGATTGGCCACCGCCTCCGCGGGCTTGCCCCGGGCAAGGGCCAGAACCCCCCGGCAGGCTGGCAGAGCCACATTCTGCCATGCATGCCGTTCAAAGGCCGCGGCACTGCGCGCCTTGTCCTCGACCGCCTGCATGAGAATATCGGCCTCGTCGAACTCGGCCCGGGCCAGTCCATAAAGATACTGGATGGTCAGGAACGGCTGTACCGTGTCCTTCGCCCGTGCCTTCAGGTAACGGGCCACGCCCATCCAGCGGTCTCCCACATCCATGCCCGCAATTTCCATGCGTGCCAGCAGGGAAACCGCCCCCACCTGATCCTGGGAATATTCCTTTTCAACCCCCCAGACCCGGGTGTCATAGGCATCCAGAACCGCCTGAAAATCCCCCAGCGACAGGTCGAACAGGGCCGTGTGCCACCAATTGTGGGTAAACATGAACGAATTCAGGTTCTGCCAGCCACCCGAGGCCTGCTTCATGAAGGTGGCCCCCTCACGGACCCGTCCCTGGGTCAGCATTACATGGGCCAGCGCATGTTCAGCCCACGGCTCCGCTCCGGCCAGCTCCAGCGCCCGCCGCGCCGACCGTTCCGCCTTGTTCAGCAGGTGGCATTGCTCATAGGCAAAGGCCTGCATGCCGTGAAAGTTCGGGTTGGACTGATTTTCATCGGCAACGATCCGGGAAATACGCAACATGGATGCGCAATCCCCCCGGTTGAAACTGAAATATTGATGCAACTTGACCGTGGCCAGATCCTTTGGAAATTCCCGCGCAACCTGTTCCCCTGCCGCAAGGGCCCCGGGCATGTCGTTGCGTTGCCAGCAGGAAAGGAGATCCAGCAGCAACTGCTCCCGTCGGTTGGCACTTCCGGCAAATTTCTGCGCCCGCCCCAGATAGACCGCCGCCTTTTCCGGCGCCTCGGGAGCTTCAAGGAACATCCAGATCATGCCCCCGTAAATGTTGGCCAGCACATGTTCAGGGTCCGCATCCGCCGCCCCCAGCACATTGACCGCCTGCTTCTGATACCCCAGAAACCCGGATATGAAATCATTGATCCCGGCAAGGGTCTTTGCATCCCCGCCGCTCACCTCGTTGCCAAGAATATCCACTGCCATGCGCTTCCCCTTTGTGCTAACCAAGTCTAACGCCGAACGGGGACGCAATCAAAGGGCCAATTCAGCGCCCGGGAACATCCATTCATGACGCATATCGACGCACGATCAGCACGGCTCTTTGCCCAATCCAGCGGAACCGGAACCCCCGTCCTGTTCATCGCCGGTATGGCCAGTGATGTCGCAAGCTGGACCCCGCTTCACCCCCGGTTTGAACAGCATCTTCGCATGATCAGCTTTGACAATCGGGGAGCGGGACGGACCGTTTCACAGCGGGACCACTGGACCATCGGCGACATGGTTGCAGATGCCGTTGCCGTACTGGATCATTTCGAAATCGAAAAGGCCCATCTGGTGGGCCATTCCATGGGAGCCATGATTGCCCTGCGGCTGGCCGCATCCCATCCCGAAAGGGTCGGCGCCCTTGTCATAATGTCCTCCGCCAACGCCCCCAGCGCCAAGGCCGTGCAATATTTCGAAAGGATGGCAGCGCTCTACCGAAAAGAGAAGAACCCCGCCGAATGGTTCGAGCTCCTGTTCCACGCCCTGTTCTCACCATCCTTTTTTGAGAACCGGGAAAACGTGACGAATGCCGCCCTCGCCGCCGCCGACTATCCCTTTGTCCAGTCGCCGGAAAACCTTGACCGCCAGATCAGGGCCCTTGCCACGATCACCCCCATGGATCTGGAAGGGATCACCACCCCGACCCTGTCCATCGTGGGAGAAAACGACATCGTTACCCTGCCCCACAAGACCGAACTTTCCCTCAAAGCCCTGTCCCACATCTCATTTGCAACCATTGCCGGGGCGGCCCACTCCATTCACTGGGAACAGCCCGGCGAGGTCGCTCACCTGATCCGCACCTTTTTCGACAAGCATCCCTTGTAACCGGCACGCTGCCCTTGCAATCGCCCCCGTCCGTTTCCCTTTTCATCTCCGTACGCCCCGTGTTGCGCAACGGATATGCCGGAGCGGCCAAAGATCAGATGCACCGCCCCCCATCCACTTCCAGGGCAACGCCGGTAATCATGCTCGCTTCATCCGAACACAGGAAACAGGCCGCATTGCCCATGTCCTCAGGGGTTGAAAAGCGGCCAATGGGGATTGTGGACAGGAACTTTGCGCGGATTTCCGGTGTGTCCTCGCCACCCATGAAGGTTTTCAGCAGGGGCGTTTCCCCCGCTACCGGATTGATGGCATTGACCCGGATCCCCTCCGGGGCCAGTTCCACCGCCATGGTTCTGGTCGCCGTGATCATCCAGCCCTTGGAAGCGTTGTACCAGTTGAGCCGCGGACGCGGGCTGACACCGGCCGTGCTGGCCACATTCAGGATAGCCCCGCTGCCGCGCTGTTTCATGTGGGGTACCAGTGCCTGTGCGGTCAGATAAACCGACTTGATATTGACATTGCATACCCGGTCGAAATCCGCCTCACTGACATCCTCCAGCGCCGCGGGAAGATGGGAAACCCCCGCATTGTTGACCAGAATGTCCACCTGCCCGAACGCGTCGATTGCTGCTGCCGCCATATCCTGAACGGACGGACTCTGGCTGACATCGACGCGAAACGCCATGGCCTTGTCCCCCATTTCCCCGGCCAGGGACTTGGCCCCCTCGCCATTAATATCGGCGATCATCACCTGCGCCCCCTCGGCAATGAACTTGCGCACGATTCCCGCACCGAAACCCGAAGCCCCCCCGGTGACGATGGCACTCTTTCCGCTCAGTCGCATCACGAACTCCTGCTGTATGAGAAAATATCCAGTCCCTGCATGATCTCTTCCTGCACCGCTTCGTGCCGCGGGTCAACGCCGGCGCGCAAGCTCCCGGTAAAGAGCCGGTGGACTGACCGCCAGCTCCTGCGCCAGATGGTGCCATTGTCCCTTTTCAGGCAAAACACCATCATGCCACACCAGCCAGGCGTCCAGCCGGTCACTGACCTTCCTCAGGCTGGCGATTTCCGCCCTGAGGCGCGCCCGGCGCACCTCCCGCCCCAGATGGGCCAGAAAGGCCTGCGCCATGGCCCCGTTGCGCCCGATTTCCGCCCGCACCACCGACTGGGAAAACACGCAAAGAACACTGTCCGTCACCGCCACCG
>JALWTJ010000542.1 GCA_027082895.1 Hyphomicrobiales bacterium
CGCCAAGGCGGCAGGCATCACCATCTACACGATCGGCCTCAACCCGCCCAACACCTCCACCAAGTCGATGCTGGAGCAATGTGCCACCACCCCTTCCTACGCCTATTTCCCGACGGACCCGACGGATCTGAACGGGGTCTTTGCCGAAATCGCCAACCAGCTTTCCGCCCTGCGCCTGGCGCAGTGACCGAAAGGAACGGAATGGCCCTGCCTGTGAATGAAGGCCGGAGCGTGCCGGCGTAAGCGCGTCAAAAAGGGTAATGGCAAATGGTACCGCCTCCCTGAATCGAACAGGGGACCTCTAGATCCACATTCTAGCGCTCTAACCAACTGAGCTAAGGCGGCACGGATGCCCCAAGGCACCATATCGGCCATCAGGACGGGCGGAACATATGACCAGAAAGGCCGGGTGACAAGAGTAGTTTTTGCAAGTTTTTCGCTTGAAACCGGTTTTCCCGTCTTAACCATGCTTTTCATTGATGGGGCTATAAAAGCCCGCAAAACTGGACCGGAGCCGCTGCTACCTGTATCTAACCAAAACGTAAACATCCCGTGCAATCTGTCCCGAATGGGGACATTTGGGACACGGGCTGTTCCCTGACGCCAAAGATGAAACTGCCAATGAATGCTGAATGGAGCGGATCGGACGCCGGGCAACTGATTTCGGAACTGGAACGGAAAAGACGTCCGGCCTGGCTCTGGAATGCAGATGGCAGTCAATGCGTCTGGCACAACCGGGCGGCGCGCCTGTTCCGGTCAAAGGTCCGCAAGAAGAAACTGGTGCTTGCCGGGGATGCGGTTCCGATCAAGGGGCAGGTCAAGCGGCTTTTGCGACTGGGAACGCCGGGCCTGTCCTCCCTTTCCATGGTCCGTTTCCTGATCGGACAGAAGCCTGTCTCTGCCACCTGCCTGTGCACACCGGTAACACTGGAAAATGGGAAGGCGGGGCTGCTGATCGTAGGCACGAAGAAGATCCGGCGCAACCGGTTCAAAATGCTTGCGGCGCTCGAGGGCGAAAAGGAAAGCCCTTCAGCGGAGGATACGACGCCGAAAAAGACCCGAAAGAAGTCCGCGAAACGTACCGGAAAACAGGCAGGCCATCCCCGTGGAAAGAAACGCGGGAAGCAGCACGAACAGGAGCCGCCTGCGCCCGGAAACGGGCCCGCCATGCGCGATACCGGCAGGGAAGACACTATTCCCGCCACGACATCTGAGCGGGGGCACCTGTCCCACCTGATCGACCGGTTGTCCACGGATTCCGGCCTGTTCGATCCTCTTGAGAAGGCGGATGCCGACGCACCGGTTGCATCGCAGGAGACTGTTTCCGACACACGCGAAACGGGTAGCACAGGTGGCGAAGGGGCCACCCCCGATCCGGCATCGCCCGGCAATGCAGCCGAACATGAAGCAGGGCGCCCCGAACACTGGCGCGTTCAGGGACGGCTTTTCACTGCACCGCAGGAAGATGAACCCGATATTCCGGCAGCCGCAGAAGATACGAAACCCCGTGAGGAAAACCACACAGGGGAAACCGACACGGCAGCGGAAAACGCGCCGGCAGCAGACAAGACACGAACCGGGGACGATACGGACACTTCTTCGGCCACATCCACCGGTTCCCCATCCTCGGATAGGTCGCCCGGGAGCGGAAAAAGCAGCACCACCCCGCCCCGACAACGGGATATGGACCGGGTTGCCCGGTACAATTTCCGTGAACTGTCACGGGTGCTGGGCAAACGGGTCGGCCGGACGCGCCCGGCAGCAGCATCCAAGGCTGCAAAGGCAGAGACCACGGAAGACAGTTCCAGCACCGCCAGCGCGGCAAATGCGGCAAATACAGTCAATCTGAGCGATGAAATTCTGGTACTCAATCGCCTGCCGGTGGGGATCCTGATCTTTCGGGACCAGAAGATCCTGTTTGCCAACCGGGCCATTGCCGATCTTGTGGCCTGCCCCTCCATTTCCCAACTCAAGGAACGTGGCCTGTCGGCCATCTTCCCACGCGTGGATTCGGATGGGGAACTGGGGCCGGTGATGCACATTCTGGATGCCAACGGCAAGGAAGTGAACGTGGATGCCCGCCTGCAGGGCATCACCTGGCAAGGCAAACCGGCCCTGATGCTGTCGGCCCATGCCCGTATATCCTCGGCCGATCGGGACCGGATCGCGCGGGAATTCGTTCAGGCGGTGTGTGATGCACGGGGACAGGGATATTTCGAACTGGACCGGAAGGGAACGCTGATCCGGACAAATGGGGTCGCCGAAAGGCTGTTTACAGCGGGCCAGAAAGACGCACACGGGCAGGCGCTGACGGCGTTCCTGTCCGATGGGGAAGCGGCAAGGTTCCAGACCTTTCTGGAGCAGCCGGGCAAGGACGCCCATGGCGCGCTGCCCTATATCCGCCTGCGGGGAAAATCGCAAAACATGCGCCTGGAAGTGTTTGCCAGCGGGCGGGCGGGGCTCGTCCGGGGCTATTTCGGCGCCGTGTGCGCGGAGGAAAAAGTCGAAGAAACCACACAAAAGCAGCCAGGCAGGAAAGAAGGCGGTCCGATCCTGGGGCGGGTCAGCCGCGGCATCCGGCGTCCGCTGAACACCATACTGGGCTTTTCCGAATTGATCGGCTCCGAAGCGTT
>JALWTJ010000543.1 GCA_027082895.1 Hyphomicrobiales bacterium
CCCCAGAACCGGCCATTGCAGTTTGTCGACCAGCAGGTGTCCCACCTCGTGATAGATGGTGAAAAGCGTGTTGTTGATGACGAACCGGACCGACTTGTCCAGATCGCGATTGGCCAGAATGACCGCCAGTTCGGACTGGGTCTTGCTTTTGCCACCCTTGGCCGCCAGCTGGGGGCTTCCCAAGGCGAAAACCAGAACAAGTGCCACCAGAAAAGGACGGATCATGTGACGGTTACTCCCGGAAAAGTATCAGGACAGCTTGTCCCTCCACATCCGTGACAGAAAAAAGCCGTTTCGCACCCAGCTTACTCAACCCGCAGCGATTGTCCAATGCCTGCCCGGAACCATGGTTCGTTCCGCAAGGACATGAACGGTGTTTGCTCCCGTGTGACCTGATGCGCCATGCCCAATCTGTTTCAATTGTGCCGGCCGGCCGCCTCGGTTTGCATGGCCCGCAAGTCCTCAACAAGCGTTTCCAGCCGCTCCGCAACCCGCATTTGAGGGATGACGATCGGCGTCTTGAACATGGCCATGTTCCCGCGAAAGGTGAGCCCGCGTTTCAGCCCGTTGTCCGACAAAAAGCGGTCCGGATCACGCAGGTTGATCACCAGATTATCGGATCCCCGGTGTTTTGCGATGCGGAAGCTTTCAATATTGTCCCATGCAATCAAACCTTTGGGGGCAAGGTTGCTCACTATTCCCTCGGATTGCAGGATCAGGGTAGGGCGCGGACGCACGATCCGGATCACAAGGGCGACAATCATCGCAACGATGGCCACGAGTGCGAAAATGGACAGGCGGAACACCCGTGCCGAAACCCACAGCTTCGCGTGCAGTTCTTCCTTGGGAATATTGTTGAAGAAATAATCCTGCACCCAGATTCCGTAGCCATTGATGAAGACAAATATCGCGATCAACAGGGGCACAAGAAGGAGCAACAGGAAAACGATCATCCGCCGGTTGGAGGGGAACATGACGCGTTCGGAAAATGGCATGAAACAGGTCTTTTTGTCGGAAAGAATATAAGTAATGAACGGTCGATTAGCATGGGTGGGTTGCCGGATCAATTCGCCGTCCGGTTCCGGTTTGCACACATGGTGCAAAACTCAGCCCTGTTCGGCCTGCGCTTCTTCAAGGGCGGCGCTTTTCTCGATCCAGAGGGTTTCCAGCGCCTCCAGGCGATTCTGCAGACGACCTTTTTCCCGGCCCAGTTCCTGCACCTTCTGCGGCGAATCCGCGTATATTTCCGGGTCTTCCAGCTGCGAAACCACCCGTTCCAGTTCCGCCTGGACCTTGGAGATCTGTTTTTCCGCCTGCTGTATTTCCTTGCGCAAGGGCGCAAGCAGCGCCCGCCGCGCCGCTGCGGCCTGTCGTTCCTTTTTGCGGCTGGCCGTGCCCCTGGCGTTGTCCACTCCCTTTTGCGCCGATGCGCGCGGGCCGTTGTTGCCGTTGATCCGGGACAGCAGGGTGCGTTCATAGCCCGCCATGTCGTCGTCCAGCACCCGGATTTCGCCATTCTCGGCCACCCATATCTGGTCCACCGTGGCATCGATCAGGTGCCGGTCGTGGGAAATGATCAGCACCGCTCCGGAATAGGCGTTCAGGGCCTGCACCAGCGCGTCCCGGCTGTCGATGTCCAGATGGTTGGTCGGCTCGTCAAGGATCATCATGCCCGGCCCGTTGAACGTTATCAGCCCCAGAAGCAGCCGTGCCCGCTCGCCGCCGGAAAGGTTCCTGGCCAGGGTCCCCATCTTTTGCGTTGTCAGCCCCATCTGGGCAATGCGCGCCCGCCGCTGCGCTTCGCTCATGTGGGGGGTCAGGGGCTCGATATGCTCCAGAACCGTCTGCCCGGGGTTCAGAATATCCATCTGGTGCTGGGCAAAATAGGCGATTTCCAGCTTCTTGCCCCGTTGCAGCACCCCGTCGATCTTTTTCAACTCTCCCGCAAGCAGCTTGGCAAAGGTGGACTTGCCATTGCCGTTGACCCCCACCAGCGCGATCCGGTCGTCCGGGTCGATGCGTTGGGTGATCCGGCTGAGCACCGGCGTGCCGTCATATCCGACCGAGACGTTTTCCAGATTGATCATGGGCGAAGCCATGCGGTGCTTGGGTTCGGGAAAGGAAAAGGGCAGGGAATGCTCGTCCAGCATCACCTCCACCGGCTTGAGTCTGGCGATGCGCTTTGCCCGGCTCTGGGCCTGTTTTGCCTTGGTGGCCTTGGCCCCGAACCGGTCAACGAATTTCTGCATGTGCGCAATCTGGGCCTGCTGCTTTTCGTGGGCCTTTTGTGACAGTTCCTGGCGGGCGCGGCGCGTGGCCTCGAAGCGGTCATATCCGCCCCGGTACAGGGTCAGCTTGCCATGTTCCAGATGCACGATATGATCCACCGCCCGGTTGAGAAGCCCCCGGTCATGGCTGATCAGGAATACCGTGTGCGGATAGCTGGAAAGGTACTTTTCCAGCCACAATGCTCCCTCCAGATCCAGATAGTTGGTGGGCTCGTCCAGCAGCAGCAGGTCGGGTTGCGAAAACAGCACGCCCGCCAGCGCCACCCGCATCCGCCAGCCGCCAGAAAGGGACGAACAGGGCATGGCATTCTGGGCAGCGGAAAAGCCCAGCCCGCGCAAAATGGA
>JALWTJ010000544.1 GCA_027082895.1 Hyphomicrobiales bacterium
AGAACAGGACAGATGGAGCATGGCGTGATTGAAACACGTCCATGTTCCGGACGGCGCCATGGGAGGCGACATTGGACGAGATCGAAAACGCCCTGTTCAAGGCGGCGACGCGGGTGCGCGCACATGCCCATGCGCCCTATTCCGGCTTTCAGGTCGGGGCGGCAATTCTGGCAGATGATGGCAATATTTATGCCGGGTGCAACGTGGAAAATGCGGCCTACCCCATCGGTAACTGTGCCGAGGCCTCGGCCATTGCCGCCATGCTGGCGGGGGGCGGACGCAAAATCCGGCGCATCCTGACCCTGGGCAATGGCCGGGAGCCGGTGACCCCGTGCGGTGGTTGCCGGCAGCGCATTCGCGAATTTGCCGATGCTTCCGTTCCCGTCATTTGCCGGGGGGTCGAGGGAGGAGAAGCGCTTCATACCACCCTGGGCGAATTGCTCCCCCATTCCTTTGGACCCGAATTTCTGGAGAGCGAAATATGACACCATATGAAACCATCAGGGAGCGGGCCGGAGACATCACGGTTGATGCGGCACTGGTGCTGGGCTCCGGCCTTGCCGGGCTGGTCAACCTGATCGAGGATACCATTGTCATTCCTTATCGCGACCTTGCCGGTTTCCCCGGCCACGGATCCACTTCCATGGTGTCGGGGCATGGCAGCGATCTGGTCATTGGCCGGCTGCGGGGAAAGACCGTGGCGGTGCTGACCGGTCGCGAACATTATTACGAGCGGGGCAATGCCGCCGCCATGCGTGTTCCCCTTGAAACACTTGCCGCCCTGGGGGCCAGAACCCTTATGCTGACCAACGCCGCCGGATCTCTGGACGACAAGGTCCGTCCCGGCGACCTGATGCTGATCAGCGATCACATCAATTATGCCGGGGCCAACCCCCTGATCGGTGAGGATACGGACAGACGCTTCGTTAGCCTTGTCGATGCCTATGATCCGGAACTGCGTCGCTTGGCCATGGACCTGGCCGGGGAACTGGATATTCCCCTGACCGAGGGGGTCTATATCTGGTTTTCCGGCCCCTCTTTCGAGAGCGTGGCCGAAATTCGCATGGCCGCCGCCCTCGGGGCCGACGCTGTGGGCATGTCCACGGTGCCCGAAGTCATCATCGGCAGGATGCTGGGGTTGCGGGTATGGGTCTGTTCGGGCATTACCAATATGGGCGCGGGCATGGCCCTGGAGGAGATCAGCCATGCCCAGACCAAGAATGTGGCCGCCATCTGCGCCCAGAAGCTTGAAAAACTGATTCCGGCCATGCTGGAGGCATTATGACTCTTCGATCTGTCGATATTCACAGCAAGGCAACCCAGGGCCATTCGTCCCCGTCCCGTCGCAACCCCGGTTTTGATCTGGATCTGGACTGGCTGGATCGGATCGCCATGAACCGGTCGGCCCTGGAGCGCCGGGCAGCCACCATCGGCACCCGCCGCTCCGTCAAGAAACAGTTCCAGAGTGCCTGGCTGCTGAAGGCCATAACCCTGATCGACCTGACCACCCTCAATTCCAACGATACCGATGGCCGGGTGCGTCGCCTGTGTGCAAAGGCCCGCCATCCGGTCCGCCCGGACATCCTCGAAAAACTGGGCGCGCAGGACCTGCCCATTCGCCCTGCCGCCGTGTGTGTTTACCACCGCTTTGTTGCCACCGCCGTTGAGGCGCTGGAGGGATCGGGTATTCCCGTTGCCGCCGTTTCTACTGCCTTTCCCCACGGTTTGACCCCCCTGGACATCCGGATTGCCGAGATCGAAGCCTCGGTAAAGGCCGGTGCCCGTGAAATCGACATCGTGATCGAGCGCGGTCAGGTACTGACCGGGGACTGGGAAGGGCTTTATCAGCAGGTCCGGGCCTTTCGCGCCGCCTGTGGCAAGGCGCACATGAAAACCATCCTTGGCACCGGGGAACTGGCCACCCTGAACAACGTGGCACGGGCTTCCCTGGTCTGCATGCTGGCCGGTGCCGATTTCATCAAGACATCCACCGGCAAGGAATCGGTCAATGCCAACCTTCCCACTTCCCTTGCCATGATCCGCATGATCCGCTGGTTCGAGGAGGAAACGGGCATCCGGATCGGCTACAAGCCCGCAGGCGGAATATCGAACGCCAAGGCAGCCCTGACATATATGGCGCTGATGAAAGAGGAACTGGGCACCCCCTGGCTCCAGCCTTCCCTATTCCGGTTCGGCGCTTCCAGCCTCTTGACGGACATTGAACGGCAGCTGGAACACCGGGCGACCGGCCGTTACGCTGCCGATTACCGCCAGCCCATGGTCTGAGCCTGCCCGCAACCCGATGCCGTTCCCTGGAGAGAACACATGAACATCCCCGAGATATTCAAGAATCTTGATTTCGGACCGGCCCCCGAGGCCAGCCAGAGCGCCAACGAATGGCTGGAGGCCGAGGGCCGTACGTTCGGCCATTTCATCGGCGGGACATTTACAAAGCCCGCCAGCCTGTTTGCCACCTGCAACCCGGCAAGCGAAGAGGAACTGGCCCGTATCAGCAATGGCAGCACAGCTGATGTGGACAAGGCGGTTGCTGCCGCCCGCAAGGCCCTTCCCGCATGGCAGGCCCTGTCCGGGTTTGACCGGGCCCGCTTTCTTTATGCCCTTGCCCG
>JALWTJ010000545.1 GCA_027082895.1 Hyphomicrobiales bacterium
TGCACCGTCAGGCAATAGCCATAGGTGAATTCGTCCAGCCCCCGCCGTTCCGGCCAGCTCAAGCTCCCCTCCTCACCGGTAAAGAACGCCTTGTGCGTTGTCACCCTGGTTGCCCGCCCAGCCCCGTCCTCGGGCAAAACTTCCATGGCGATCTTGCCCTTGTTCTTCTTTTTCACATTACTGACCAGCCAGATCTGGCCGTTCAGCAACCGCTTGCGCGGATTGTTGCGCAGGCAGACCAGCTTTTCCCCGATTTCCGGCAGTCCGAAGGGAAGCCCCTTGAGTTCGCGCAAGCGATTATTATAGCTGATGCGTGTCTTGTTGCGCCCCACCAGCACCTGATCGGCAGCACGCACTTCGTCCTGATCCACCTGCGACTTGCCAATGACCTTGCTCTGCCCGAACCGGCCCTTTTCCAGATAATCCCCTTCCCGGACCGCCATGGACAGACGAATGATCGGGTTATCCTGCGCCTGCCGGTGAATTTCCGTCAGCATGATGTCGGGCGCATCTTCGGTGAAATACCCTGCCCCCTGCACGGGCGGCAACTGAAAGGGATCCCCCAGCACCAGCACCTTGGTGCCAAACGAGAGCAGATCCAGCGCCAGTTCCTCGTCCACCATCGACACTTCATCGATCACGATCAGGTCCGCATCCGCCGCCGGACTTTCCGGGTCCAGCACGAAGCGAGGCTCCCCTTCCGCTTCGCTGACCAGCGTGTAGATCAGGGAATGAATGGTGCCCGCCCCCTTGCACCCCCGCTTGCGCATCACCAGCGCCGCCTTGCCGGTAAAAGCCGCATACCGCACCGTTTCCAGATCACCGGCCAGATGGCGCGCCAGCGTGGACTTGCCGGTACCCGCCCAGCCAAACAGGCGGAACACCTGCGGTCCCGAAGGATCCTTCAGCCATCTAGAAACCGCCCTGAGTGCTGCATCCTGCTGCTCCGTCCACTGCACCATTTTGCCCCTTCAGGTTCCCATGTTAGAATAGGCGCGATTTCGACCCGCACATACCGTCTTCCATCACACAGATCGCGGCGGCAACCAAGTGCCGCGCCTCCATTTCTTCCATCAAGACGGAAAACCCACGGAAAAACCAATGCACAACCCGTTTCGACATTTCCTGCCCCTGGCCGTTGCCGCTCTTGCAATCCTTCCCGCTTCCATCCTGGCAAAGGAAAAGGACACGTCTGGCGCCCTTGACGCCCGCGTCCAGACCATCTTTGAGACCACCTACGCCGAAAAGTGCCGCAGCCTGATGGCTGATCAGAACCTGCCCCCTTCCCGGCCCACCATCTATCAGATCACCTTCAATTACGGGAACGAAGACACTCCCCCGCGCCCCTATCGCATCTATGAATATCTGTGCTTCGAAGGCCCCTACAATCAGGGATATGTCTATTATGGCGCCGACGAATATGCGGAAATCTATCCCTTGCATTTCGCCGTGCCTGCATTCGACGTGGTGCGGGAAGTCCCTGATGACTATCTCAGCCCGGCCAGAAGCATCACCGTCACCGGCTTTACCAGCACCGACATGCTGATCAACCCTGAATTTCACGAAGGCACGGCAACAATTTTCACCTTTGAGAAATGGAGCGGCCTTGCCGATACCTTTTCTTCCGGCCAGTGGCAGTTCCGCGATGGAAATTTCGTCCTGCAAACCTATGACGTGGACGCCGACAGCGATGCAAAGCGCGCCCCGGTGCGGATTTACGGGGAAGGAAAACCGGAAGCCTATGATTGACCGGCACCGTTTCCCTTTACATGACCCCAAAGCGCTGACCTTTGCCCGAAGCCCCTTTGCAAACCACAACAATCAAACCTGTTGCCCCCGGAGTTCTCGAACATGGCTGGAAACAAGACCGTCGCCAATGATTGCAGCCCGACAGAATACATTCGAACAATCGAGCCGGAACAAAAGCGTGCCGACGCCCAATGGCTGTTGAAATTATGCGAACGCCTGACCGGCGAAAGGGCAAAAATGTGGGGCCCTTCCATCGTGGGATGTGGTTCCTACCATTACAAATATGTAAGCGGGCGGGAGGGCGATTTGTTTCTGGCCGGCTTTTCTGCGCGAAAATCCTCTCTGGTCGTTTATGTCCTGGGATACCTGTTTGACGAACAGGACGAAATTCTGTCCCGACTGGGCAGGCACAAAATGGGCAAGGCCTGCCTTTATATCAAAAGGCTGGCCGATATAGACCGCAACGTTCTGGAAGAACTGGTGACCCGCTCCATCACGGCAACCCGCCAAAGATACCCGGATTGATTCGAACAAACAAAAAGGGGCCGCGCTGCCAAACGACACCACGGCCCCCCATGAAGTAGCGCCGGTTGCACTGTTGAGGTTTAGGGGGACCACAACCGGCCTGACTTCTGGCTCAATGCATGCATGGGACGATTGCTGCGAATGAACCGTGCCCCTAATATGGGCCTTCACAACAACAATGAAAGACCTTGTCACCAAACTGTGATAAGGACCCCTACCCTGCCTCTTGCCCTTTCCGCGGCCCTTGCCCCCGTACATCGGGGGCCGGACACGCCAAAAACGGCAAAAAGGGCCAATAATAACAAGATGGAAAACACATGAAATTGATCTCGCCTCCT
>JALWTJ010000546.1 GCA_027082895.1 Hyphomicrobiales bacterium
GAGAAGGCGCGGCGGTCTGCTGCTCCCGCTTCTGCAGTACATTGACCAGGGCCTGAATGGGCCGGGCGAAGGCGATCCCGAGCTGGGCCCCGCCCACCCAGGCCACCGTGGCGGGGACCACCATGGGCGCCGCGTCCCTGCCGGCAAGCAGCCTCAGCGCCAGACGAACCGACTGCCCCTTCTCGAAAGGCGCGACCCCAGCCTCGCCGGACAGGGCCACCAGCATGCCGCCGGCACAGTAGTCCCGCACCTCGCAGGCCCGCTCGGGCTGCCCGGTGGTGGTGATCGTCGCGGTAATCCGACTTCTGAAACGCGGATAGCGCCGCCGCTCACTGCCCGCAGCGCCGATATCCCCCCTGTCTTTCACCAGATCCATCCCTGCTCGCCGTTGCATTGACCGAGGCCCCCAATCTACCGCATCGAGAAACGCGCGGTCACGATTTATCCGCTGGTAAGGCTTAGCGGCAGACTGGAAGGTTCCTTGAATCGGTACCCAACGGGCACAAACGAGGGAGTCGCCCAGCGGCCGGGCTGAAGCCCGGAGCACCAAGAAATGGAGCTGGTGACAGGAATCGAACCCGCGACCGGCTGATTACAAATTAACTTTTTTTACATTTCACCGCATTCTAAGCCGTCCCATTTTGTCCCGTATTTGACCTTTAGAAACAGCGTGTTACGCTACCTTCTAGCGCCATACCGTTCCATACTGGTTTAGCAAAATCCGGCGCGGGTGGTGGGGCAAAATGGTGGGGCAAAATCCCCACCATCCTACCGCCCTCCCCGCTACGGCGGGACAAAAAACAGGCCCCAGGGGCGCGGCAACGCCCTGGAGCCCTGACCACTACCCGACCTATGCGGAGGCCCGGCAATGGCTGCAAATCAATCTACACGAGGCGACAACCGTTTAACAGAGACTGCCCTTAGGCGGACCAAGCTTCCTACGTCCGGCAAGCTGATCCTGCAAGACGGTGGGGGGCTCTTCTTCGAGGTGAGCGAAGCAGGAGGCCGCCGGATCGCGCGGGCTTCCTACCGTTTTCGCCTTGCAGGCAAACGGCCCGAAATGCGCCTAGGAACTTGGCCAGACAAGACCCTGGCCAAGCTGCGAGAGCTACGCAACGAAGCCCGCGCCCTGGTAAAGGACGGGAAAGACCCGCGCGAAGCCGCCCGCCAAGAAAAAGCGAGAGCCGCCGAAGAGCGCGCCGCGGAGGCCGCCCGGCTGACCGTTCGACAAGCCTTCGATAAATGGGACCGGCTCCACCTTCAATGCGCGCTCAAAGACGAAGGCAAAGAGGTTCGACGCTATTTTGAGAAAGACGTATTCCCAACCCTTGACCCCCTGCCACTGGAAGACCTGAGCCGTGCCAAGGTTGCCGCCCTTGTCGATTCGGTACTCGAACGAGGCGCGCCGCGAGCGGCTCAAAGCTTGCTGGGATATTTACGCCAATTTTGCCGCTGGAGCGTGACTCGAGGATACCTGGACGCGGACCCTACTGCCGCATTTAGAAAAGCCTCGATAAAGACCAACGGCCCGCGAGACCGCGCGCTATCGGAAAAGGAAATTCAAATGCTCGCGGAACTACTCCCCGCCGCCGGCTTGCCGGCTTGGGCGCCACCGGCTATCTGGTTGCTATTGGCTACCGCGGCGCGCGTTGGTGAACTACTCACGGCGCGTTGGGAAGACTTCGACCTTGAAGCAAAAGAATGGACCATCCCTGCGGGGAAAGCCAAAAACGGCCGCGCTCACGTTGTCCACCTTTCCGCCTTCGCCCTGGCTCGCTTGGCCGAACTGGAAGAACTGAAGTCTAGCGCTTGGCTTGTAGCAGGCCGGACCCCGGCGGAGCCCGGCAAAGAACCGGAACACACGAATATCGACGGTCTTTCCAAGATGCTACGCGACCGCCAGCGGCCGGCGGGATTCAAGCCTTTGAAAGGACGCAAGGCGAGCAATACTGACGCTCTGATATTACCCGGCGGCCGGTGGACACCGCATGACCTGAGACGTACCGCGGCAACCCTCTTGCAACGTCTTGGCATTCTCCCCGCGATAATCGAGAGGGTACTAAACCACACGGAGCCCAACGGGCTTGTTGCTGTCTATCAGCGCTACGATTATCGCGCGGAGCGGCGCGAAGCCCTCAACCGCCTAGGCACTCACTTGGAAACCCTCACCCAAGGAAA
Organism: Hyphomicrobiales bacterium; assembly: GCA_027082895.1. GTDB lineage: Bacteria > Pseudomonadota > Alphaproteobacteria > Rhizobiales > Devosiaceae > DROE01. Next base: position 2,179 of record JALWTJ010000546.1, read on the forward strand.
ACAAGCCAGCGTTGTCGGACTGAACACGGCGCGGGCTTGAGCCGATGGGCTTTCCCAAAAGGCGGCCGGGATATATCCCGGAACCCGTTTGGCGTTTCGCCCTGGAGCTTCGGGGCGAACGGCCGGATATTCCCAGCAAAGCCAAAGATCTGGAAACCGTGTCGCGCTTGATAGGGCTGGACATGCGCCAGACGTGGGAAAACCTGGAAAGACAAGGCGTACAGGAGGAACAAAGTTGGCGCCTGTTGCTGGACCTCTTTTACACCAGCCGCCCGGGGAGGGCCTTTCATCCCGAGTACCGCGAGTCCCTGAAACGGATTAGCGAACGGCTCCCCAGGATTGCCAAGCTTGCGGAACAGCTGCGCGAGGAAATTGGGCAAGTCTGCTCGCTGGGCCTGGAGACAGGCATTCAGTATCCGCCGGAACTCGGAAGCCTTGGCGCCTTGCTTGATGACATGGGTCCCCCACTTCCCGGGATTGCACCGCGAGACAGGCCCGAGCTATCCGAGTTCGTGAAAGAACTGGACTACCTGGAAACCGGCGCCTTACTCGAACATTTGGCCGGCATAGCGAAGAGATTTACCCCCCTCCCGGAGAGCTGGAGCGCGCCCCACTCCAACCAACGGAAAGTGGGCTTTATTTCCGAATGGGTCCGGTTTTTTGATTGGCGCTATGCCTGGCATTTCCGGCCCTTCATCCCGGAGCGGCCGGAGATCGGCGCCGCGGACCTGGCCCGCATTGGCGCCGCCGTCTTGCAAATGGACAGAATCGAAGAGGCCATAAAGAAAGCCCGCCAACGCGACCCGCGAAGAGAGCCCAAAAAGAACTGAGCGCCCCCTGTTGCGCATTTTGTTGCGGGGACTATTCCCACCAAGCCATGCCACTAATAGTCCCGGCGGATTCGCCAGCCACTCCCGATACTTCGAGCATGCGAACACCGCATGACACGGAGTGAACCGCTATGCCTGACCAACCCTTCCCGAACTGGCGCATCCTGCGAGAGCCCGCCGTTATCGAGTTGACCGGCTATTCCCGCTCAAGCATTCGCCGCAAGGTGAAGGCGGGAGAATTCCCCGCACCGATCAAACTCGGCACCGGCCCAAGCGGCGCGGTCGGATGGAAACAAAGCGAGGTTGTCGCTTGGATCGAAGCCCGCGCGGCTGGTGTTCGGTGGAGCGAATCCCAATGAAAAAAAAACCGGCCCGAGGCCGGCTATCAAAGAATGCAGATTCAAAGCCGATCCCAACCCCGAGCGAGATCAAGCGACAAGTAAGCCCGCTTGAATTCTACCGGCGCGAGTTTGGCCAAGTCCCCGCGTTGGAGCGCATCAAAGGAAACGGCTGGAGCGAAAACTTCCACTGCCCCTTCCATGACGAAAAAAATCCGAGCTTCGGGATCAACGCCGAGACCGGCGCCTATCGCTGCTTCGCCTGCGGGGCGGAAGGCGGCTCAATAATTGATTACACAATGGCGCAAAACGGGGACGACCTGGCCGATGCCTGCAAAAACATCGCGACCGCTTGGAACCTAGGCCGGGACGAAGCAACCCCGGCGCCTCGACGCCCGAAGCCTTCGCCACGGAAGACGCCGGAGGAACCTTCCCCCTTGCAGGCCATACCGGCGGAAGCCCTGACCAGTAAGCCCGCCGCCCATCCAAAACACGGCAAACCAACAGCCGAATGGGTTTACAAAGACGCTACCGGCACGCCACTTTGTTACGTCTTGCGCTTCGATCCACCGGGGAAAAGAAAACTATTCGCGCCACTGACCTTTACCGTGAAGGGCTGGAAATGGCGCGCACCACCAGCACCGCGCCCACTCTATGGTTTGGAACGCCTGGCCGCTAACCCAACCACCCCAGTCCTGTTGGCTGAAGGCGAGAAAGCTGCGGACGCCGCCGCCAAGCTGGTTCCGCATGCCTGCGCCATTGCCACGATGAACGGCGCTCAAAGCCCCAACAAAAGCGACTTCTCGCCTATTGCAGGGCGAGACCTTTACCTTTGGCCCGACGCAGACGAAGCCGGCAGGCAATATGCGGAGAAGGTCCGGCACCTAGCCCAAGCCGTGGGCGCGGCAAGTGTTCAACGCCTGGACCTCGAAAGCCTAGCCCGGGACCCAGCGACCGGCGCGCCCCGCAACCTCCCGAAAGGATGGGACGCCGCGGACGCGCTCTCGGAAGGATGGACCGCAGAACATTTCAAACGGTGGGCCGAATGGCAAAACGTCTTGCACCTGGAGCCCACGCCCACCGAGTCGCCCACCCGGGAGGCCGATCCCGACCCGGATTCCGACGCCACGAAAGCCGAAGCGAACAACCAACCACCCCAATTCCCAGCCTTGTACGACAAAACAGACAGCGGGATTTATTGGCACTCGCCCGGGGACAAACCGCGCCTTGTCTTTGTCTGTCCCTCGTTCGATATGCTCGCAGTAACCCGGGACCCGAACGGGTCAGATTTTGGGCGCCTGATCGAATTCAAGGACCCAGACGGCAACAACACGCGGGAAGTGATCTACGACCGGGAACGAGTGGACCAACCCGGGAAACTCCGCGCCCGCTTGGCGGCAAAAGGATTCGAGGGTGCTGCAACGCCAGAAGGACAACGGCTGTTTGTGGAGCTTTTGAGGGATTGGCGCCCGGAAGCCCGCGCACGAACCGTCACAAAAACGGGATGGATCGGCAATGCCTTCGTGACACCTGCCCGGATATACGGCGAAACACCCGACGAACCGATTATTTACACAGAACCGGCGGGCAATGGTGCCGCCATCAGCACGCGCGGAACTCTGGAAGGATGGCAACGAAATGTTGCCGCGCCTTGTGTCGGAAATTCGCGCTTGCTGTTCGTTGTCTCTGCGGCCTTTGCTGCTTCGCTGCTGGAACTGCTGGGGCTTGATGGCGGAGGGTTCCACCTCGTGGGCTCAAGCATTGATGGGAGTTCGAGCGGCAAAACAACAGCTTTGAAGGTTGCCGCTTCTGTCTTCGGCCCGCCCGACTATATGCAGCTCTGGCGCTCTACCGATAACGCGCTAGAGGGGACCTCCGCAGCCCACTCCGGCCTTCTGCTATTGCTGGATGAACTCGGGCAAATGGATCCACGCCAAGCCGGCGAAACAGCTTACTTGTTGGCCAACGGCCGGGCCAAGCTTCGCGCCAATCGGGACGCCAATCCGCGCCCGGTGATTACCTGGCTGTTACTGTTCCTGAGTTCCGGCGAAGTGGGCTTAGAGAACCACATGGAAACCGCCGGCAAACGAGCGAAGGCGGGCCAGTTGGTCCGCATGGCGGATATACCGGCGGACGCGGGGCAACGGCTCGGCGTATTTGAAAACCTGCATGACCACGCGGACGGCGCCAGCTTCGCCCGTGCGTTACAGGATGCCGCCGCGCGATATTACGGGACCGCACTAGACGCATGGCTCGAAGTATTGACCTCGAAACGCGAGGACGTCGAGGACACAGCACCCGCCATGCTGCAAGACATCGCCAAGCGCCTGTTGTCCGGCATATCCAACCCACCCGGAACACTTCGACGGCTCGCGGAGCGCTTCGCCCTGGTTGCCCTCGCTGGCGAGCTGGCCACCGAGCAACAAATAACAGGCTGGCCACAAGGTACCGCCCTGGAGGCGGTTGAGTCCTGCTTTCACGCCCACGTCAAAACAGCCGGCGCGAAAACGGCCCACGAACAACAGGAGCTGTTCCGGCAAGTCCGCTTGTTCTTTGAGCGGCACGCCAACCGCTTCCGCTGGATCACTCGCGGCAACGATGACCACGCGCCGGAAGTCCCCCATCAAGCCGGATGGAAGGACACTGACGGCGAAGGCGAATCGCTGATCTACTACCTGTACCCGGAGACCTACCGCGCCGAAGTGGTTGCCGGTTTTGATGCCAAAGAGGCCGCCCGGCTGCTGATACAGCGCGGCATGATGGAAGAGGGAAGCGAACCGGGCCGATTCACCCAAAAAGTGCGGCTCCCGGGACACCGGAACCCTAAGCGCGTTTATGTGTTTAATGCGGACCATTTGGGCACCGAAAATGTTTGAGGCCCTCGAATCACTGCTAACGACTGAGCCACCAAAGCCGAAGCAAGGTGAACCCGTCCCAGCGGATGAACCCACCGGCCGCCGAGATCCCATTGAGGAAGCTGCCGCCGGGGATTGGCCTTACCTGCAGGCCCACCCGAAGCAACTTGAGGCCTTCCGTCGAGCCGTTGCTATCCAGGAAATGCGCCGGCTTGGGGAGCGCCCACCCCATTACACCCGCGCCGCCTTTTGTGCCCATTGCGGCCCTGTCTGGCTTTGGGAGACCGCCCCCGCGCGTGTCTTGGGTTGTCCCTGGTGTTTGAATGAAGAACGGCACTTCCCGCGCCCGTTGGTTCACTGTGGGGACTGCCGACAGTTCACCGCGAACCCCAACAGCCCAACCACTGGCGTTGGGAACTGCGCCAGCGTGAAACCTGCCCTGCATGCCCCCCGCCCCGGGACCGAACTCATTTGCCCCAACTGGCGCCCGCTTGATGAACACCCAACCCACGGAGAAAACCACGATGATTAGCGCTTCCCTGTCAGGCCGCCTAGCCCGGGACCCTGACCAACTTGAAACGAAAACCGGCAAGCCCATGGCCGCGGTAAACCTTGCCGTGAACGCCGGCGGACGCGGCGAAGAACAAACCGCATGGGTTCGCGTGATCTGTTTCGGTCGAAACGCGACACGCGCCGCACTACACCAGAAAGGCGACATGCTCGCGGCAATGGGGAGACTTGAGCTTTCCCGCTGGACAGGTGATGACGGAACCGAGCGCGAAAGTTGGCAGTTGATCGCGGATGCACTCGCTTCCGCCCGGCTTGCTCAGAATGAAAACTGAGCGAACAGGACCAGCCCCCGCGCGCGGGAGGGCGTGGACGGGATTACTTTGCGCTTGCAACAATGAATTAACACTTGACCAAGAGCGGCCATGTTTGCGGGTCCTCCCTGGCCTTTCGTTGTTGCGGGTGAATGAGGCGCGGTATTCCGCCAGATTGCGGCCGCCGTACAGTGGCAACACGCAACAACACCCGGAAAACGTGAGGGAGTTTGACCGATGAAAACCCGAGTATTGAGCGCCGATCAACGGAAGGCGGCCCGACTGTTGGCCCGCGGACACCGAACCCGGGACATCGCCACCGAACTAGAATGCAGGCCCGAAACCGTCTCCCGCTGGAAGCGGCTCCCGGAGATGCAAAGCGAAATGGCCCGCTTGGCAGACCTGGCCGCCGATGGCGAAGCCCGCACCCGAGTCCGAGAGTTGTTGCCATTCGCCCTGGACGTTATCGCCGCCGCCCTGGCAGACCCCGCGCCAACGCATACGCCCCAACGGATCGAAGCCGCCCGAGCTTTGCTACAGTTCGCTTCAGCGTTGGAGCGTGAAGAGACATTGCCAGCGCGGTAATTCAGCACGCTAGCGAACAGCGTGGACTCAACCCCTACAGGAGAAGGACTCAATGACGAATCGGATTTACTGGATCGGTCACGACCAACAGCAATCGGACGGAACCTGCACCATCGGCGCGCCGCTGTCTGGCGTGTTCTGTGACGAGGGGCAAGCACGACAAGCCCTCACCGAGATCAAGGCTCGACATTCGCGAGCCCGTTTGCTCTGCGCGATCAACCTGGATGACGAGCAAGGCACGCGCCGGGAATAAGCCATTGTCCCCGGTGTCCCCGGCGTGTCCCCAGAGATTCCGCGCTTTCAAAAATGCAGAAGTTGTTATTTTTCTATAGGTTTTTCTAATTGTCCCCGGCGTCCCCGCCGCTTTTTCATGCGTTGGAGTGTCCCCGGGAACAATCCCTATTCATTGTGTCGCCTGCGAGACAGAGAAAAAGAGGCCCTCCCGGCCTCCCTTGCTAGTGTTCTCACTCCCGCGAACCACCCCTAACCCCCGACATTCTTTCCGGGGACGCCGGGGACGCCGGGGACACATGACAAAACCAACTTGAGAACAACGGGTTACAGCCGAATCCAGGAAAGAGATCCGAGGGGACACGCCGGGGACCCCGGGGACAGGGAGCACGCGAGGCGCGCAAGGAATCCCCTTGCCGGCCCTCCCACGCGAGGCAGGAAGGGAACTGATTTAGCCAACAAACTCCGCCCCTAGCCTCGTGCGGGTGGTGGGGCAAAATGGTGGGGCAAAATGAAAAAGGGCCGCAATGGCCCTTTGAAGCGGCTTCGTAAGCCATTGTTTTAATTGGAGCTGGTGACAGGAATCGAACCCGCGACCGGCTGATTACAAATCAGCTGCTCTACCTACTGAGCTACACCAGCCTGTGAGCCGCATTGTAGGAGGAGGGCAACCCTTGGGCAAACAATCAATCCGGACAATGGATGTGTTTTTTCCGGCCGGCCACCATCCGGTCCAGCAAACGCTCTGCCGCGCCGCCACGAGGGCCTCTTACGCGTAAAAGAACGCCATCAATCCGCTTGAAACGCCGCCGCATTTTAGCCTCAAAACCTTTCGAAACCAGCTCTTCGAGACGACGTTCAGCATTCTCGCGCTGGCTAAACATCCCAAGGGAAATGGCGTTTTTGAACGGTCCACTACCTAATACCCAGGAATCCAGGAATCCTTGGTACCTTAACTGTTGCGCAAGCTGCTCAGCCTCTGAATGCGTTGCCAAAGCGGGGATCATCACATAATAGCCGTTCGGTACTCGTACTCGTGTATAAACCATACCTATAGACTCCATACCCGGTGGCAAGCGCGGGATCAGGTTGGCAGCCTGCTGCCGATCCTGGAAGGGACCGAGCTGCCAGCAGCCAAGGTCTTTGCGCGCCGGGGACAACAGAGGGCGAGACGCTTTGTCTTTCCGGGCCACCTCGGCGCGGCTATCCGTCGCCGGCGGTTCCGGAGCGGAGGTGGCCGTCGCGGCCGGAACGGAGGCCTTGCCGGTTTCCGCTCCCCCCGGCGCCGGGGCCGTGGCGGCCGGCGCAACGGCCTCCGGCTTTGGTTCGGATTTTGGTTCGGGCTTAGGCTTAGGCTTGGGCTTGGGCTTAGGCTTGGGCTTCGGCTTGGGCTTCGGCTTGGGCTTCGGCTTGGGCTTCGGCTTGGGCTTCGGCTTGGGCTTCGGCTTGGGCGTTGAGCGCACCGGCGATGCCGGTGCCGACACGGGCCTGGTCTTGGCACCAGTCCCGGCCGTGTCGCCCGCGGCCAAGCCGGCTCCGGCCTCGCCGTCATCGAGCAGACGGAGATCCCCTACATCGGGGGCCGCGAGGCGGGGGCGGTAGGCCGGCTGGTCGTCGGCCACGCCCTGCCACAGCAGCAGCACCAGATTGGCCGCCAGCAACAGCCCGATCAGCCAGCGCACGTCCGCTCCCCGGCGGCCACTTCGGCCAGCCCTGCCAGTACCAGCTGTTCTGTCACGATGCCCTGTCCTCCCAGCATGGAATTCACTTCCCGGCCCGCGCCCCCGCCCAGGACCAGCGCGGCATCCGCGCCCAGGCGCTCCAGGCACTCCCGGATCAGCGCGCATTGCGCCGCGAGCGCGCCACAGTGTATCGCGTCGCGGGTGCGGCGTGGCGGTATGTCTGCGCAATCCGGGGCATTGTCGGGCAGGCGGATCGCGGTCCGTTCCAGCACGGCCTCGCGCATCGCGGCCGGTCCCGGCAGGATATAGCCGCCCAGGTGGACGCCCGTCCCATCGACCAGGTCGATGGTGGTGGCGGTGCCCGCGTCCACCACCACGCAGGCGCGCCTGACGCGGCGATAGGCCGCCAGGGCGCCCAGCCAGCGGTCGACACCCAGCTGGCCGCTGGCATATCGGGTCGGCAGCAGCGGCAGATGGTCCTCCACGCGAACCCGGTGCTGGATGGCCCCGGACAGGCCGAGACCGGACAGGCAGGCCGATGTCCGGTCCTCGTCCAGCACGCTGGCCAGCCAGACTTCACCCACGCGCGCCGGGAGGTCAAAATCGGGATCCCGGCCATGCCCGACATCACCAAGATAACGCATGCCGCCATCAAACACGGCAAGCTTGGCGCGGCTGTTGCCCAAATCGATCAGCAGTGTGCTCATGCCTCCGCCTCCAGACGCAGACTGACCTCGCCACCGTGGAACACCTGCTCCCGGCCATCGCTCAGCAGGCGCAGGCCGCCGTCCGCCGCCAGTCCCAGCACGGTGCCGCGCTGCGACAA
>JALWTJ010000547.1 GCA_027082895.1 Hyphomicrobiales bacterium
GGATGATGAACCTCATACAGTCCCGGGCCGAGGCCTTTTTGTTCTCCGACCACCTGCCCATGCACGCGCGCATCATGCCGGATACGTCCCGCAAATGGCCCGGTCCCTATGACCATCTGGCCCGGGTGGACGAATGGACCGGGCTCAATCCGGGGGGCGACGAATGACCGTGTCAAAACCGAAGGTTCGCCCCAGCCCGCGCACCCGGGCCAGTCAGGAGCAGGCCTGCGATCCGGAACGCTCCATCTGGGTATCGGCCAATGCCGGCTCGGGCAAGACCCACGTTCTGACCCATCGTGTCCTGCGCCTGCTGCTTACCGGCGTTGCCCCGGAAAACATCCTGTGCCTGACCTATACCAAGGCCGCCGCCGCCGAGATGAAGTCGCGCATTACCGATCGTCTTGCCGCCTGGACCATTTCCAGCAAGGAGGAACTGGCCGGAGAGTTGGGCCAGTTGCTGGTTCGTCCCGCAACGCCGGATGAACTGTCCTTTGCCCGCACCCTGTTCGCCCGCGCCCTTGAAACCCCTGGCGGGCTGAAGATCAACACCATTCACGCCTTTTGCGAAGCCAGCCTGCACCGTTTCCCCCTCGAGGCGGGGGTGCCGGTGAATTTTTCGGTGATCGAGGGGGCGGAACAGACCGAAATGGTCCGGCAGGCAACGGAACATGTCCTGTCCAGCGGCCTGAAGGGCAACCCGGACATTTCCCGGGCGGTAGCCCACCTGTTTTCCACCCTTGGCGACAGCAGCATCCACAAGGCGATCAATGGTGCCATGGGCAGCATGCTGGACCTCCGGCCGGTACTGGAGGACGTGGAAGCGGCCAGGATGAACCTGTGCACGCTGCTGGAACTGGAGCCGGAGCGGACAGAGGATATCATCACCCGGGAAATGGTGGAGCAAACCCTTCTGGACCCGGCCACCCGCAAGGAAATATGTGACAGTCTTGCTGGAGAGTGCAGCGAGAGCAGTCTGGTCGGCAAGTTGTCCCGCCATGATTCCTTTCGCCTTGGTGTCGACGACCTTGTCGGCCTGTTCCTGACGAAGGGCGGGACCATGCAGAAAAGATTGCTGACCAAGCCGCAGAAAAAGGCCTTTCCCCAGTTTTTGGAATTGCTGGAAAAGGAACAGGAGCGGGTTTATGCGCTGGCCATGCAGATCAGGACCGCTCGTCTGATCCGCACCAGCCATGCATTGCTCGACGTGGTAGCGGCCATCTGGGAGACCTACGAGGCCCGCAAGGCGGCGGCGGACAAGCTGGACTTTGACGACCTGATTGCCGGGTTCCGGCGGCTTCTGAGCGGCACCGTCAGTGCCCAGTGGGTCCATTACAAGCTGGATTCGGTGATCTCCCATGTGCTGGTGGACGAGGCCCAGGACACCAATCCGGGTCAGTGGGACGTTATTGGACAACTGCTCGATGATTTTTTTGCCGGCCACAGCGCGGCGAACCGGCAACGTACGGTGTTCGGGGTGGGGGACGAGAAGCAATCCATCTATGGCTTTCAGGGCGCCCGGCCCGAACAGTTTGACCAGATCGGCATGGACCTGCAGACCCGGGCCCGCAATGTGGGGATGGGCTGGGAAAGACTGCGCTTTCCTGCCAGCTTCCGCACCCTTGAAAATATCCTTCAGGTCGTGGATCGGGTGTGCGCGGACCCCGATATTCGCGCCGCTCTCCTGTCGCAAAAGGCACCCATCGAGCACGAAAGTGCCCGTGTGGACAGGGGGGGAAGCGTTACCCTGTGGCCCCCGATAGCCAAGGAGAAGGCTCCCCCTCCCGAACAATGGCCCGTGGAACCTCTGGTCGAGCAGATGGGAGCCGAGCGCCAGCTGGCGCACCGCATCGTTGCCCAGATCCGCCACTGGATCGATTCCGGAAGGCCGTTGGCGCAACGGGGGCGGCCGGTTGAGGCAAACGACATTCTTATCCTGGTACAGCGGCGCTCGAACCTGTTCGCCGAGATCATTCGTGCCCTCAAGATGGCGGACATTCCCACGCCCGGCGCGGACAAGCTGCCGGTTTCCGGGCATGTGGCTGTCCGTGATCTGCTGGCCCTCGGGGACGTCATGCTCAATCATCTGGATGATCTGACCCTTGCCACCGTGCTGCGCTCTCCCCTGTTTGACGTGTCCCTGGATCAGATCGAGACCCTGTGCGTTGACCGCGACACCCGATGCCTGTGGGATCGGTTGCGCGAAACCGCCCAGACGGAACAATGGGCCGCACGGGCCCATGGCCGTCTGCTTCGTTTCCGGGCCCTGTCCCGGAGCGAGCGCCCATACGAGTTTTTCGCCCATGTTCTTTTTGCTGACCGGGGGCGAAAGCGCTTCCATGCCCGTCTGGGGTCGGAAGTGGATGATGTTCTCGACAATTTCATGGCCATGGCCCTGGCCCACGAAACGGAGGAAAATCCGTCCCTGCATGGTTTCATCGCGCGCATGCGCGCCAGCGACATCAGCGTGAAGCGTGAACTGTCCGGCGGCAATGTGGGGGTTCGCGTGATGACGGTGCACGGGGCCAAGGGGCTGGAAGCGCCCATCGTCATTCTGGCGGACGCGACCGACACGGAACAGCCCCGCGGCAATGTCTATTTTCGGGATCCT
>JALWTJ010000548.1 GCA_027082895.1 Hyphomicrobiales bacterium
AATTTGCGCAGCCTTGAGCTGGACAATCAGCTCCGGAATGCCCGTCGCGGCGTCAAGCGTGTGATGATCGAATACAAAACCGAGCCGGTTTTCAGCGGGCTTAACAACGTCATCGGCTTTTGCATGATCAATACCGGCCTCCTGCAGCCACTGCTTTGTTGCTGGTGAGGCTTTCTGCGTGATTATGGTCGCCCGTCCGGCCTTGTTTGACTGGCGAATGACGGCAATCAGGCTGCTGCGATCGAGCGAGGCGAGATTCAGGCCGTAATATATGCCGCGTCCGGATCGGGTTTCGCCCAGGCACCACAGGCCCTTGATGATTTCGACCGGAGGCTGATCAAAGCCCGCAGCCGTGGCGATCTCGCCTATCAAAACTGCAACGCCGATTTCAAAAACCCGAAGATCATCCCGTTCAAGAACAACATCCCGATTGGCGTCGAGCGGACACTCAGCGCGAAACCTGTCCCCGTGTGGCCGGACCGGACGGGCAAGCAGGCCGCATTCGCACCCGTTGCATCGATCCCAATCCTCCAACGGGGCCTGTTCCACCAGAATGCGCGCTTTCAGCAGGCGATCAAAAACCGGCCCGTAATACGGGCGGGCGGCTGAGCCGGACAGCACGGCCTCGTCGCCTGCTTCACTCAGCAGCTTCAATAACATCGTAATCATCGCGTTCCAGTGTCATGCCGTTTCGTTCAATCAGTTCCATAACGCGGGCTTCGTGTTGCGTTCGCCGGAACTGCACCACGCTTGGCGGGCGGATTTTGACCGTGACCTGCGGCTTGCGCGTGCCTTCACCCTTGAAGAACACCCGCAGCACCATCTCGCCCAGCACCCAGGAGCCGCCAAATCCGACCGGAGTTTCGCGAAAATGCACCAATGCCTTACCCGTCAGATCACGCGACCGCAGGGTGCGGGCCACTTTCCGGTAGCCGTCCTTGCCCGGCACCATCAGGTCTGCCGCTGCCTCGATGATCAGCACCTTTTCGATGGCCGAATCATACTGGTGATCCATGGCAAAACCGGCACCGGCCTTTTCCACCACCTCTAACGAGTAAAGCTCCTGCGCGTCATCGCTGGCGAACATGCCCGGTTCAGTCAGCACAATATCGGCAAAGGCTTCGGCGATATCCTTTTGGTGCCCCGCCTTTATGCGGGCCAACCTGAGAATGCCGGTGTTTTCCGAATATCGCAAAACGGCCTGGGTCACCCCGCGCAGGCTGATAACCTTCTCCTGCTGCCCCTCCACGACCGGCATGGTTGACACCAGCGTGCCATGGCTGATGACAAAGTTTGTCTCGTCCCCGTCTACATAATCGCCGATGCGGCAAAAATCGCCCAGAAAGGATTCCCTGAACAATTCGGCCACCCGCAGCCGGAACGCCTCGAGTTTTCCAGCGGTCAGATCTACGGGAACACCGCGCTTGCGACCGGCGAACTCCGACAGGCGGTCCGCCGTCATCATTGCCAGATAATCGGCTGCCACATCAAACAGGTCCGGATGCTCGAGAAATACACGCAGCGCCAGATGTTTGGGATCATGCTTTTTGTCCGGCGCGCCATCGTCGCCGGTTTTCGCATCGGGGAACAGATTGATACCCTGTCGGTCGGCCTGGGCTTGAATAATATCCAGCCCTTTTGCGTTCCCCAACTCGGCGATCCGGTGCAGATCACTGCGCAGACCCTCCGGATATTTTGCTTCAGACCCCGCCAGAAGGCCAGCAATCGCCTCGCGGGTTTCCGCCTCGTCCTGATCGAAAACGTCCAGCGTAAACCCGGTGTATTGCCCTTCATGGCGCCCCAGCAACCGGCGCATATACTCCAGATCAATCGTCTTGATAAAACGTGGATTTACAAACTTCTTGAGATTTCCTGCCATCATGAATCCTTTTTATGAATCGCTCCGTGTTCTTCATATGTTCCGCATTCGATTTGATCAACCAACGCGATAGGCAGGTGGGACAAAAAACAAAACGGATGGGTAGAGGCTTAAGAGATACATCTACTTAAGGCCTCCGCATGAAACGCCCCAATACCCCGCCGCCCGAGCAGATGTCGCCCACGGAACGGCGGGTCGAGCTTTGTGCAATCCTCGCACGCGGCCTAATCCGGTTGCACATGCGCGCCCACGACGAACTATCTGGCCGTAATAGAGAATTTCCACTTCACAACTCACTCGAGCAGAGCGGTACTGCGGAAACCTTGAAACGGAGCCTCGCATGAAAAAACCCGATCCCATCCCCGCGCGCCTGGCCGCGCTCAAGTCCACATCAACGCCGGAATTGAAGGCGCAATGGCGCGAATTGTTCGAAACCGAGCCACCTGCATTCAACCGACGGTATCTGGAAAGCCGTCTGGCCTACCGCATCCAGGAGCTCGCCTATGGCGGGTTAAAACCGGAGACGGTGAAGCGGCTGGAAACCCTTGGCGAGCAACTTGATGGCGGCAATATTACGTTGCGCCGCATCCGTGCCGATCTGAAGCCAATCACGGGCACCAAGCTGATCCGCGAATGGCAGGGGGTCGAACACACCGTGACGGTTCTGGCCGATGGTTATGAATGGCAGGGCCGCCCCTACCGCTCGCTCTCGGCCGTGGCGCGCGCCA
>JALWTJ010000549.1 GCA_027082895.1 Hyphomicrobiales bacterium
GCCAGAGGCCTGTGCGATCAAACCGGTGGACAGGTGGATCGTCGCCTCGCATATGTATTCGCCGCCATTGCGGGCAAACACCACCTGGGCGCTGGTCGGGCGTTCGGCGTATTTGTCAACGACCGCGCCGAGCTCTGCCTCCACATGGGTCCTGAGTGCGTCACCTACGTCGATCTGCTTGCCACTGATCTGATATTGCATGATTTCTCCTGTCTGGTGGGTGCAGCCCAACCCGGCCTTGTGCCGCCGTCAATGGGCGCAGGGCAGAGCGTGGAACTGGCGGGTTTGGGGCGGTTCATTACCCGTATTTGGCGCCATTGCGGCACTCGTTGTCAACCAAAACACGCGCGTCATGAGATGCGAAACGAATCCCCCAGGTAAACCCGGCGGACGTTTTCATCCTGAATCACCTCGTCTGCCGTGCCGTTCATCAGCACGGTTCCGTCATGCAGGATATAGGCGCGATCGACAATCTCCAGTGTCTCGCGCACGTTATGGTCAGTGATCAGCACGCCAATGCCACGGCCCGTCAGGTCATGGACCAGGCCGCGAATCTCATTGACGGAAATCGGGTCGACCCCGGCAAAGGGTTCATCCAGCAACAGATAGGCCGGGTCGGCGGCAAGGCAACGGGCGATCTCGACCCGGCGCCGCTCTCCGCCTGACAGGGCCAGAGCCGAGGCCTGGCGCAAATGCGTGATGGAGAAGTCATTGAGCAGCTCTTCCAGCCGTTCGCGGCGCTTGTGCCTGTCCTTCACTGCAATTTCCAGGATAGCCATGATGTTGTCTTCGACATTGAGGCCACGAAATACACTCATTTCCTGAGGCAGATAGCCAATGCCGGCCCGGGCGCGCCGGTACATCGGCAGATAGGTGATGTCGCGCCCGTCGATGGTAACCTGCCCGGCATCGGGCTTTACCAGCCCGGCAACGGCATAAAAACATGTGGTCTTGCCCGAGCCATTCGGCCCCAGCAGCGCCACGATTTCGCCGCGGCGCAGATCCATCGACACATCGCGAATCACCGGGCGTTTGCGATAGGACTTGCGCAGGCCGACCACTTTCAGCCCGGCCCCGCCCTGCGTGACGGTCAGCTCGGGTGGCGGTGACATCAATTGCCTTCCGGCTGCAAGATCGTCTTGACCCGGCCTTCCATCAGGCCGGTTCCGGTCTTGAGGTCAACAATCAGCCGGTCGGCGGACAGCGCGTTGCGCCCTTGGGTCAGGATAACGCCGCCCGACAGCACGATACGGCCGTCCTCGATGGAATAGACCGCACTTTTTGCCTCCGCCGCCTCGGAGCCATTGACCAGCGTCACCCCGCCTGACAGCACCATGCGGCGTATTTCACCCGTCGTGTCGCCGCCAGTCTTGTATTCAACACGGGCCATGGCCGCGCCAAGCCGCATTTCCCCCTGGCCAATCACCACATTGCCGCGAAAGGTCGCTGTGCCATCGGCCTGGTCGATTTCAAGCGCATCTGCGGTGATCTCCACCGGCAGCCTCGGGTCCTGGCTGAAGCCGCCAAATGCAATACGGGTGCTTTGCCCCTGTGCCTGTATCTGCGCGGGCAGCGCGGCCGCAAACAGCACAAATGCAATTGCCAATATCTTTTTCAAACCAAACCTCTCATTCATTTTCAGCAGGCTTGGGCGTGTATACCATTTTAACCCCCCCCTTGAAAACCAGAAGGTAGGTGCCGCTGTCATCGCCTTGCCGGCTCAGTTCGACCTTTCCGGCCTCGATCCTGCCGGCCGGGCCGTCCGCCACAACCGGGCCGTTGCTTTCGGCCCATGTCTGCCGCGTTGATACGCTCATCGAAGGGGTGGTGACCTGATAGTCGGTTGATGTCTCAAGGCGCACGCCGCCCGACAGGCCAAGCAGTTCCCGGGTGCCATCAATCACCGCGCCGCCTGCCGAGATCCGGATATCGCCACCATCGGGCAAGGACAATTCAGCCCTAAGTTCGTCCACCGTGAACAACGAGGGGTCCTTTGCATCGGGCTGCGCGGATTTCGCGGAAAAGGACATGGCCGAGCCGTCTTCGGTCACGCCGGAAAATTGCGGCCCGGTAATGCGCTGTGTGCGGGCCAGGTTGTCCAGATCAACCTTGGCATAGGTCAACGCCCGGGTCGGGTCGATCCCGCGCGAGATCAGGAACATGGTGGACAGCAGGATCAGCGCCGCCAGCGGCAGCAATACCTTGAACCAGGCGACAAAGCGCGAATATCTGTTGTCAAAGGTGGCCATGGTGCCTTTCGGGTTCCGGTGGGCTTGTCTGCTACTTAGCACGGCCACGCCGGTTTCCAAGGGGCGCACGCCGGGCGCCGGCAAGGCTTTGCTTACCGCAACCCCGCGTTCAATGAGCGAAAATGTCGATCTCGGGCCAGCCAGCCAGGTCCAGGCGCGCCCGCGCCGGCAGGAAATCGAAGCAGGCCTGCGCCAGATCGGCCCGGCCTTCGCGCGCCAAGCGCGCGTCCAGCTTTTCGCGCAACTGATGCAAGTACAACACGTCGGACGCCGCATAGGCGATCTGCGCCTCACTCAGGGTTTCGGCGCCCCAATCGCTCATTTGTTGCAGCTTGGAAATGTCGATGC
>JALWTJ010000550.1 GCA_027082895.1 Hyphomicrobiales bacterium
CATGTCTGGGCCACCCCCGACATTGCCCGGATGTCCCGCTCCTGCGACGTGGTGCGCGCCGCGCGCGGCTGGGGAGAAAAACCCTCCGATCATGTGCCGGTCATCGTTACACTGGATTGACATAGACCGGGGATCCGGTTCCGGGTGCCCCCCGTCACGCAAACAGGCGAGCAAACTTCAGCACGCAGGAACAATCAGCCCTTGCGGACCGCTTCACGCAACGGCGCCACATAGGCCCCGATGTCATTGCGGATAAGTTCGACCGCCCGGCGGGCAACATCGGGAAACTGTTCCATCAGCTTGGAAAAAGCCGAGCGGGGAACAAGCAGCAGTTCAGCGGTACTGACACAGACAATGGTCGCCCGCCGCGGGTGCCGCGTGATCAGTGCCAACTGGCCCATGACGGTGCCCGGATGAATGATCGCCACGTCCTTTTCACCGGTGCCCGGCGTGCCCTTGGCAACCAGTTCCCCCGAAACCAGTACATAGGCACCATCGGTCACCTGCCCCTTCTCGAACAGTGTTTCACCGGTTGCAAGCCGCACCCGGTCACTGGCAAAGGCGAGCATGCGCCGCTGTTCCAGATTACAGATGGAAAAGAAATCAGCGCTTCCCAGAATATGGGCGGTATCGTCCAGTTGCATGGCACCCCCGGTTTCCTGCCGGTCGAATCAGACCGAAATCATGGGACCAGACGATAGCCCCCTTCTTCCGTCACGAGCAAGCGTGCATTGGAAGGGTCGCGCTCGATTTTCTGGCGCAAGCGATAGATATGGGTTTCCAGCGTATGGGTGGTGACCCGGTTGTTGTATCCCCAGACCTCCTGCAACAACACATCGCGCGAAATGGTCTTTGCACCCTGACGATAGAGATATTTCAGAATGGATGTTTCCTTGTCCGTCAGCCGGATCTTGCTGCCCTCGGCCGGCTCCAGGGTCTTTGCCGCAGGATGAAACATGTAAGGGCCGATGGAAAAGACGACATCCTCGCTCTGGTCATGCTGGCGCAGGGCAGCCCGTATCCGGGCGAGCAAAACCGAGAAACGAAACGGCTTGGTCACATAATCATTGGCACCTGATTCAAGCCCCAGGATTTCATCGGAATCCGAATCATGACCGGTCAGCATCAGGATGGGACTGGCAAACCCCTTGTCCCTGAGAATCTTGACCGTTTCGCGCCCGTCCATGTCCGGCAGTCCCACATCCAGGATCATCAGATCCACGTGCCGGTCACCTACCTTTTCCAGCGCCTCGTTGGCCGAAGCCGCTTCGGATAGAGTAAATTCGCGATAATGCCCCAGCTGCTCCACCAGCGTCTTGCGCAGATCTTCATCATCATCAACCAGAAACAAATGCCGTTTGTTCATTTTTCTGTCCTTAACGCATTGCATTCATCGCCGCCGGTCCCCGCCAGCCTAGATAGCTTATGCAAACAAAGAAAAGTCAATTGCCACTCACAAGCCCGTTACACCCAGTTTACATCGGTTCAGGGTTAATGCCAGTGCGGCACATTTGCCCGAAAATCGACCCCGAACACTCAGAAACGACCCGGCGCCGATCGCCGGTGTTTCACCGATCCCCGAACAGGGCCGTCCCGACACGGATATGGGTTGCCCCCATGCCAATGGCAATTTCGAAATCAGCACTCATGCCCATGGACAACTGATCCACACCAGCCTGCTGCGCCAACTGGCCAAGCATGGCAAAATAAGGCCCCGGATTTTCTCCCCGTGGCGGTATGCACATCAGGCCGGCAATCTTCAGCCCGTAAGTTTTCCGACACAGCTGCACAAACGCCACGGCTTCATCCGGATCAACGCCCGACTTTTGCGGTTCGCGTCCGACATTGACCTGAACGAAACAGGGCAGCACCCGTCCTGTCCGCTCCATTTCCCGCGCCAGATATCGCGCCAGTTTTTCCCGGTCCAGGGTCTGGATAACATCGAACAGAGCCACAGCATCAGCTACCTTGTTGGTCTGCAAGGGGCCGATCAGATAAAGTTCCACCCCCGGAAAATCACGCTTCAGATCCGGCCATTTCTGAAGGGACTCGCCAACCCGGTTTTCACCAAAAACCCGTTGCCCCAACGCAAGCAGCGGCCGTATGGCATCAGCGGGAAACGTCTTGGACACGGCGACAAGTTCCGCCCCGGCGGCATGCGTGCCGTAAAGATGGCGCGCCTTTTCCATGCGTGTACGGATTTCTTCAAGACGCTCGGATATCTGTTCCCGCTGGACTTCGTTTGCGCTCAATATTGACCTGCCAGTGCTTTCGTGCTGTTGGTCTTGTTAGATTGTCTCCGCATGCGAAATGCAAGAAAAATACGAATTGCACGGTTAAGTTCCGTGCCAACCAGCAAAGACAGAGTGTCCCGTGAACACAACTACCCCTGATTCCTCCCAGGAAACCGAACGCTACAATCCCCGCGAAATGGAACCCCATTGGCAAAGGGAATGGGCAGAACAGCGCAGCTTTGAACTTGCGGATTCCGATGATCGCCCCCCCTATTACGTCCTGGAAATGTTTCCCTATCCTTCCGGCAAACTCCACGCCGGGCATGTGCGCAATTATGCCATGGGAGACGTTGTGGCCC
>JALWTJ010000551.1:0-2189 GCA_027082895.1 Hyphomicrobiales bacterium
GTATCAGCTTCAGATTGAGCACGATTACCAGCACCCCGATCAGTACCGCCAGCCAAAGGGTCGGCCCGGATGCCCTGTAGGGGCCCATTTTCTGCCGGTCCATGGAAAACAGCACCAGCGGCACCAGGGCAAAGGGCAGTTGCAGGGACAGAGTCACTTGGGAAAAGATCAGAAGGTCCGCCGCCCCCTTCTCGCCGAACAGATAGATCATGACCAGCGCGGGCAGAATGGCCGTGGCCCGCGTCAGCAGACGCCGCACCGCCAGCGGCAACCGCAGTTGCAGGAAGCCTTCCATGATGATCTGCCCGGCCATGGTGGCAGTCACCGTCGAGGAAAGACCCGATGCCAGAAGCGCCACCGCGAACAGGACCGGAGCCAGCGCACTTCCCAGCAGCGGGGTCAGTAGCCTGTGGGCGTCCCCCAGATCTTCCACCACGCCGCTTCCACCGGCAAAGAATGCGGCCGCCGCCAAAATGAGGATGGAAGCGTTGATGAACAGGGCAATCCCCAGTGCCACCGTGGAGTCCAGGCTGGCCAGGCGGATGGCCTCCCTCTTGCCCGCCACGTCACGCCGAAAGGCCCGGGTCTGCACGATTCCCGTATGCAGATAAAGATTATGCGGCATCACCGTCGCCCCCAGAATACCCAGCGCCAGAAACAGCATGCGCTGGTCCCGAACGATGTCCACCGAAGGCAGAAAGCCGGCCAGTATGCCGCTCAGGGCCGGATGGGCCAGGATCATCTGGCCGGCAAAACATCCCGCAATCACCAGAATCATGGTGGCAACAAAGGCTTCGATCCAGCGAAACCCCTTGGATTGCAGGTAAAGGATCAGGAACACGTCCAGCGCCGTCACCCCCACCCCCCACAGCAGCGGCAGGCCGAACAGAAGCTGCAAGCCGATCGCCGTACCGATCACCTCGGCCAGATCGGTTGCCATGATGGCCAGTTCTGCCAGAACCCACAGCAAAAGGCTCACGGGCCGCGAATAGGAATCCCGGCACGCCTGGGCCAGGTCGCGCCCGGTGGCAATGGCAAATCGGGCACACAGGGATTGCAGCAGGATGGCCATCAGGGAAGACAGCAATACCGCAAACAGCAACGTGTAGCCGAACTCGGATCCCCCGGCGATGGACGTGGCCCAGTTCCCCGGATCCATGTAACCCACCGAAACAAGGAAACCGGGACCGAGAAAAGCCAGAAACCGCCGGAAAATCCCCCCCGCCGCGGGCACCGGCACAGAACGGAAACTTTCCGCAAGGGACGGAATTTCCAGGGCCCGGACAAACCCGTCCGAACGTGACGGAGCCCGCGGACCATCGGCCGTCAACGAACCCTCAACGCCAAGGCACCCCGCACCTGCGCCCGCTGCCGCAACATCATTGTCCTGATCCGAAACCATGCTGTGGCCAACAAATCCCGTAACGCGCAATCACGCCTGATGAACACGCCCTGTTGAAAAGGAAAACACCCCGCACCACGGAAAGCCCCATGACGCGGTTCCGTTCTTAATGCAAATAATTTGCAAGTGCAAGAACATCTCTGGTCACGGGGCAGCCCATGCCCTGCCCCCGGTCCGCATGCTCTCCGGCATGCGTCCCCTCCCGCATATGGCCCTCCCGTAAATGGCCCTCCGGCAAAAGCCCTCCGGCATGCACCCGCCGCACCGACCGGGCCACCCGTTCCTTTCCCGCGGCACTGCCCATACCCTGGCCGTTCGTTTTGCCCACTTCAAGGCGCAACCCGGCTTGACTTGCCCCAACGCCCCCTATAGCAGTTTTCCCCGCTACCGGCTCGACGACATGCCCCTCTGGCGGAACTGGTAGACGCGCGGGATTCAAAATCCCGTTCCCTTGCGGGAGTGCCGGTTCGATTCCGGCGGGGGGCACCACGTTCCGGTTTGTTCGATACGGAATGTCCCCCTGCATCTGTGCCATTGCTCCCCTCAAGGACCACTGTTCGCGCACAATTTCCCCCCTTTCCATCAATTCTTCACCCTTTGCCCCTAATCCTCATTTCCGAAAACGGACAACCATCGGGGCGAAAGGCCAACCATGCTGCGCAAACTCTATGACTGGCTGCTGGCCCTTGCCGCCACCCGTCATGCTCCCCTGGCCCTTGGCGCCATCAGCTTTGCCGAAAGCTCCTTCTTCCCCCTGCCCCCGGACGTGCTGCTGATCCCCATGGTG
>JALWTJ010000551.1:2199-2589 GCA_027082895.1 Hyphomicrobiales bacterium
TGATCGCCAAGCGTTCCGCCTGGTTCCTCTATGCCCTCATCTGCACTCTGGCTTCGGTTCTTGGCGCCTATTTCGGCTATGCCATCGGCGCCCTTCTGTTCCAGACCATCGGCCAGTCCATCCTGGAATTTTACGGCGCCACGGATACCTTCGCCCGTCTTGTTGCCTGGTATGACCAGTGGGGCGGCTGGGGCATTTTCCTTGGCGCCCTGACCCCCTTTCCCTACAAGGTGCTGACCATATTTTCCGGATCCGTCGGCTTCGGCCTGCTTCCTTTCACCCTTGTCTCCATCATCGGACGCGGCCTGCGATTCTTCCTCGTCTCCTTCCTGCTCTACCATTTCGGCCCCCCCATTCGTGACTTCATCGAAAAACGACTCGGACTGATGC
>JALWTJ010000552.1 GCA_027082895.1 Hyphomicrobiales bacterium
ACATACATGCGCACATTGTCCGGATCGATAGGCTCGAAACGTTCCTTTGCCTTGCTCAACGTGTTGTAGAGACGTATTTTGTGTCCGCTCTTGCTCATCTTGTCCATTCTCACTCACGGGGTCCGCCATTTGGGGACCGTTGGCCAGGCCACTTCACGACATGCAGGATCATCACGCGCAACGGATGCGCCGGGACGGCAGGCCGGGGTAAGGATGGAGAAAGAAAACCGCGCCGCCGCCAGATATGGTCAGCGAATAATGATCGAGCAGATGATCGAAGACATGCAGCAGGTTTTCATGGGGCATATCCTGAACCGGGGCCCGGCAAAAATCAAGGGGGAGACGCGGTTTTCGCGCTGATGGGTTCGTGCCGGCCCAAAAACTCGCCCCACAGACAGTGGTAACGGTTTCGTGTCACGGGCATTTGCGTTTGATTGACATTGTTCGGGCACATTGACTAGTTAGACTGACAATTACCTGCGGTGGGGCAAATGCGGGCCTTGTTTCCCGCACAGACACAGGCCGGACATGTGAAAAAACTGCGCCTTGGCATCGGCAGAGCGGCAATCGGCCGCTATCTGGGCATTCTGGGATTAACGCTGATCGGGACATTGGTTGCGAGCGAAGCGACGGCGCAATCCTGCAGCCAGATGAGCCGCACCGTCAGCCAGATCGAGCGCAACCGGGATTTCCGCAATCTGGAAAGAAACAAACAGACCGCAAGCACCCTGGAGCGGGATCTGGGAATCGTGGAGCGGGCCTTCGTGCGGGCGGGCTGCCAGCGGGCGCTGAATGCGGGCCAGTCCCTTAACCGGGAATGCCGGAATGCGGCGCGCCAGATCACGCGAGGGCGGCGGGATCTGGAGACACTGCGCCGCCTTGTGGAATCGGGCACCTCCCTTGCCCGGCAGCGCCTGCAATTGCTGCAACGTATCGATGGGGGGAATTGCGGCACCCAGACCCGCCAGCCCAATCTGCTGGAGCAATTGTTCAATTCCCTTTCCGGAAACAATACCATCGTTGATGAGGGCCAGTTTCAGACCCAGTACAACACGGTGCGTTCGGTATGCGTGCGCAAGAGCGATGGCTATTACTGGCCGGTGAGCTTTGCTACCGTTGCCCAATACCTGCCCAACGACCGGCTGCAGTGCCAACGGCAATGTCCGGGCGGCGATGTGGACCTGTACTATTATTCAAATCCGGGTCAGGAACCCAAGGACATGGTCAATCTGGAGGGCCAGGCCTACACGGCATTGCCCAACGCGTTCCAGTACCGGGAAACCTATAGCAGGGACAACAGCTGCAACAGCCAGAAAAGCACCGGCACCATCGAATTGGTGCAGGTGAACGGGCAATCCCGCGCCTTTGCGCAGATCGATACCCTGCGCATCCCGCTGCCCTTGCGCGATCCGCGCCGGAAGACAGAAACCATCGTGGCCGAGGTGGTGCATGTTCCCCTGCCCCGCCCCCGGCCCAAACCTCTTGATGCCGATTCGGCCCGCACCCAGCCGGTGCTGAGCGCGGACACGCGGGAAGTGGAGATCAATGGCCGGGTGGTCCGGATAGTCGGTCCAACGACGCCTTACGCCCAATCAGGGGCAGAAGGGACCTGAGTTCCGGGCCATCGGAGCGCCCCGTCAACGCAAGGCGCAGGGGCAGGAACAAGGCCCGCCCCTTTCTGTCGCTTTTCTCCTTGATGGCACTGGTCCAGAGTTTCCACGTCTTTTCGTCCCAGGGCTCATCAGGCAGAAGCCGGGCGGCAAGGGAGATGAAATCGCGATCTTTACTGGAAACAACCGGTTTCACGGGGCCTGAAATCAATGGCAGCCACTGGCATATCTGGGGCAGGCGCGAAATATTGTCCCTCAGGGCCAGCCAGACCGGTTCGCTGGTGACCCCGAACGGGGCCAGCCGGTCCCTTACATCGGCGAACGCGCTCTGGTGCAGGATACGGGCGTTCAGAGTCTCCAGTTCCTCCGGATCAAAGCGGGCCGGACCGTGGGACACCTTGCCCAGGTCCAGTTCGCCGGACAGTTTTTCCAGGCTGTCCCAGGGCTCGACCGGCAGGGACGTGCCCGTCAGCACCGCCATCAGGGATACGGCCATTGCTTCCAGCCCCTCATCACGAAAATGCTGCAGGGACAAGGAACCCAGCCGTTTTGACAGAGGTCTTCCCTGAGGGTCGGTCAAAAGATTGAGATGGGCAAAACGCGGTGGCGTACCGCCCAGTGCCTCGAACAGTTCGATCTGTACGCCGGTATTGGAAATGTGATCTTCGCCACGAATGATATCCGTGACCCCCAAATCCATGTCATCCACAACGGAAGGCAGGGTATAAAGCCAGCTCCCATCCGCCCGTATCAGGACCGGGTCGGACATGGAATCGGTGTTGACGGTCTGGGGGCCGCGCACCCGATCATCGAACCGGACCGGTTTGCCTTCAAGCCGGAACCGCCAGTGGGGTTTCCTGCCTTCCGCCTCCAGGCGGGCGCGGTCGGCGTCGGAAAGCTTCAGGGCCGCCCGGTCATAGACGGGGGGGCGCCCCAGGGCGCGGGCGCGCGCACGTTTGCGGGCCAGTTCATCCGC
>JALWTJ010000553.1 GCA_027082895.1 Hyphomicrobiales bacterium
AAAGAGCGCTGGCGGATCTGAGCAGGGCAGGGAACCTGAAGGCAGCGCCGGGGAGAGGGGGCCGGTTCTGACCACCACTGCCGGGGCGCCGGTGGCGGACAATCAGAATTCCCTGACGGCGGGGCCACGCGGTCCGGTGTTGCTGCAGGATTATCAGCTGATCGAAAAGCTGGCCCATCAGAACCGCGAGCGCATTCCCGAACGGGTGGTTCATGCCAAGGGATGGGGGGCCCATGGCAGCCTTACCATTACCAACCCGGACATCTATGCGAAATATTCCCGGGCGGCCGTGTTTCGGCCCGACAGCCGCACGGACATGATCGCGCGCTTTTCAACGGTTGCCGGAGAAGCGGGGGCGGCGGATAATGAACGGGACGTGCGCGGGTTTGCCCTCAAGTTCTATACGCCGGAGGGAAACTGGGATCTGGTGGGAAACAACACGCCGGTTTTCTTCATTCGCGATCCATACAAGTTTCCCGATTTCATCCATACCCAGAAGCGGCATCCGCGGACCAATCTGCGTTCCAATACGGCCATGTGGGATTATTGGTCCCTCAGCCCGGAATCCCTGCATCAGGTGACCATTCTGATGAGTGACAGGGGGTGTCCGAAATCACCCATGCACATGAACGGGTACGGGTCGCACACCTACAGCCTGATCAATCATGAAAATGAACGTTTCTGGGTGAAATTCCATTTCAAGACCCGGCAGGGCCATGAATTCTATACCGACGAAGAAGCGGCGCAGAAGATCGGGCAGACCCGCGAGGGTTTCCAGGAATCCCTTTTCGGGGCCATCGAAGCGGGCGATTTTCCGCGCTGGGACATGAAGATCCAGGTGATGGAGGAGAAACAGGCCCATGATCTGCCCTTCAATCCGTTTGATCTGACCAAGGTGTGGCCCCATGCGGATTTTCCGCTGATCGATGTGGGGGTTCTGGAGTTGAACCGGAACCCGGACAATTATTTTGCCGAGATCGAGCAACTGGCCATGTCCCCCTCCAACATCGTTCCGGGGATCGGTTTTTCACCGGACAAGGTGTTGCAGGCGCGCATCTTTTCCTATGCCGATGCGCATCGCTATCGGCTGGGTACCCATTATGAGGCGCTGCCGGTCAATGCTCCGAAATGCCCGGTTCATACCTATAACAAGGATGGCAAGATGAATTTCTTCGGGTCGCAGACCGGCAATGTGGATGCCTATTACGAGCCCAACAGTTTTGCCGGCCCCCGTGAGGTGCCCCAAATTGTCGAGCCGTCCCTTTGTGTTGAAGGGGATGTGGCGCGCCATGATCACCGGGAGGGCAACGATGATTATTCCCAGCCCGGGGCATTGTTCCGTCTTTTTGATGACGGGCAGAAGGCACGTCTGTTTGCCAATATCGCGCGTGCCATGCAGGGGGTTCCCGATGCGATCGTCGACCGGCAGATTGCGCATTTTTCGCAGGCCGATCCCGCCTATGGCGAGGGAGTGCGCCGGGCAATCGACGCTTTGAAACAGGCCTGAAAGGTCTGCCGGTGCCGGTACTTTGCGGCGCCGGTTCTTTCGGGCGGCGTGCACGGAAATTGATGCCCCCGGCGTTCCGGGGTGACAAACATGTTGACTTGCGCCGGATGCAGGCTTCATCATGGTGCCGGTAACGGGGATGTTGCGAGGGGCGTTTGAGTTGGGTGGTTTGAAGGACAGCCTGCGGGAGGAAATTTCACGGCGGGAACAGGAGCTTGTTGCACTGACGCAGGACCTGATCCGGATGCCGACCCTCAATCCGCCCGGGCACGGTTATCTTGAGATTTGCGAATATCTGGAAAAGCGGCTGACAGCGCGGGGTTTTGCCTGTGAAATGGTGCGTGCCCATGGAACGCCGGGGGACAGTGACAAATATCCACGCTGGAACGTGATTGCGCGCCGGGAAGGGACGCAGGGCGGAGAATGCGTTCATTTCAACTCCCATATCGACGTGGTGGAAGTGGGACAGGGCTGGACGTTCGATCCGTTTGGCGGAGAGGTAAGCGAGGGCAAGGTTTACGGGCGAGGCTCCTGCGACATGAAGGGGGGGCTGGCGGCCTCCATCATCGCGGCGGAAGTGTTCGTGGACCTTGTGCCCGATTATGCCGGGGCCATCGAGATTTCGGGGACGGCTGACGAGGAAACCGGTGGTTTCGGCGGGGTCGCCTATCTGGCGGAGCAGGGATATTTCCGCCCCGAGCGGGTGCAGCATGTCATCATTCCCGAACCGTTGAACAAGGACCGCATCTGTCTTGGGCACCGGGGCGTGTGGTGGGCGGAGATAGAAACCCATGGTCATATTGCCCATGGTTCCATGCCGTTTCTGGGGGATTGTGCGGTGCGCCACATGGGGGCGGTGCTGCAGGAAATGGAAGAAAGCCTTTATCCGGCGCTTGCCCGGCGCACCACGGCCATGCCGGTGGTGCCCGAAGGAGCCAGGCAGTCCACCATGAACATCAATTCCTTTCACGGGGGGCTGGAGGAGCCGGAGGAGGGCTTTACCGGTTTTCCGGCGGCGATCGTGCCCGATTCGTGCCGCATGGTCATCGACCGGCGCTACCTGATCG
>JALWTJ010000554.1 GCA_027082895.1 Hyphomicrobiales bacterium
ACCAGTGTGAAACCCTGATCCGTTCGGCGACCGAGGCATGCGACCATTATTATCAGGCCTTTCAGTTCGTGGTATGGGCGGGGAAATCGGCGCAGGAGGCCCTGGATTACGTCATGTTCGAAACGGCGGGTGAAGCGTGAGACTTCACGATTTGGGAACCGTTGGCCTTGTCGGTGCGGGCAAGATGGGACTGGCCATGGTCCGGGGCTGGCTGGCCGCGGGGCTGGAGCCGGCATCCCTTGTTCTGGTGGATCCTTTTGCCGGTGCCGAAGCGCAGGCCCTGGCGCAGGATCACGGGGTGGCGCTGGAAAAGGAGCTGCCTGCGGGATTCAGCGGAACATTGGTGCTGGCGGTCAAGCCGCAGGTGGTCGCAGAAGTCATGGAAGGGTTGAGGGGACGTTTTGACAGCCGGTCCCTCGTGATCTCTGTGGTGGCGGGCACCGGGGTGGCTGCCCTGAGTGCAGGGCTGGGGACCGACAATGTGGTACGTACCATTCCCAATACCCCGGCCCAGGTGGGCAAGGGGGTGACGGGCGTTTTTGTCGGTCCCGGGGCGGCTGCCGGGGCGCGGGAGGTGGCGGAGGCGCTGCTGACCCCTTCGGGCAAGGTCGTATGGCTCAATGAGGAGAGCGGGATTGATGCGGTCACGGCCCTGTCCGGATCCGGGCCGGCCTATGTCTTTCATCTTGTGGAGGCGATGGCGGCGGCGGGCGAGGCCGTGGGGTTGGCACCGGACATGGCAATGGTGCTGGCGCGCCAGACGGTCATCGGGGCGGCGGCGCTGATGGAGGAAGACCCGGCATCGGCCGCACAATTGCGCACGAACGTGACATCGCCCAATGGCACCACGGCGGCAGCATTGGATGTGCTGATGGGGGCGGAAGGTCTGGAGCCCCTGATGCAACGGGCGATCCGCGCCGCCCATGCACGGTGTATCGCGTTGGGAAGAGAAGAAGGGTAAGGGTACAAGGGGAGAGAACGCGATGGGGGAAATCACGTTTGACGATTTTCTGGCGGTGGACATACGGGCGGGTACCATCGTGGAGGCGCGGACCTTTCCCGAGGCGCGCAAACCGGCCTATGTGCTGATGATCGATTTCGGTCCGAAAATCGGGGTGAAGAAATCGTCGGCCCAGATAACCGACCATTATACGCCCGAGGGACTCGTGGGGCGGCAGGTGATGGCGGTGGTCAATTTCCCGCCGCGCCAGATCGGCCCTTTGCGTTCCGAGGTTCTGACCCTTGGGTTTGAGGATGCGGAAGGGGCGATCGTGCTGGCAGGGCTGGACGGCAAGGTTCCGGACGGCAAGCGTCTCATGTAAGGCCTGTGTTCCGGGTTGGCTATTTTTGGGGTTGGCTATTCTTGGGGTTGGCAGCTTCCGGGTGGGTGTGCCGGGGGGGTGTCACCGCGCGGGAAGGTAGCAGGATCAGCTTTTGCTGCCGGTTTTGATCAGGTTGAGATCGGCAAGGATTTTGTGGTCGGCCGGATCCACCATGGCCTTGAAGAAATCGCGCAGGATATCCTGGGCATGCGGGGGAAGTTGGGCCAGGGCGGCGTTGATGCGCTCGGTCTGGGAGGTGGACAGGGTGGCAAAGAAATCCTGTCCCTTGGGGGTGGCAAAGAGCAGCCGCTGACGGCGGTCGGTGGTGCCGGTGTGCTGTTCCACATATCCTTCATCGATCAGCTGGCGCAGGACGCGGGCCAGACTCTGCTTTGTGATCTTGAGAACCCCCAGCAGATCCGCAACAGGCATGCCGGGGCGGATGTTGACGAAATAGAGCACGCGGTGGTGGGCCCGGCCGAAATTGTGGCGGGCCAGAACCTCATCGGCGTCGGAAACGAAATCCCGGTAGGCGAAATAGAACAGCCCCATCATGTCCACGGGCATTCCGTCGGGCAGGGGAGAATTTATGTCAGCACTATTGACATTTATTTTCGGTGATGGCATCGTCTGTCTGTTCGGGTCCGTTGCTGCGGTTTCTCCTTATCCCAGAGGGCGCACGGTTTGCCAAGGGATGTTGTGGTGTGGATAATGGCAGGAGAGTCCGGGCATCTGTCGGAGCCTTGTGTTTCGGCGGGGTCTGTACCGTTTCAGGGTGCGGCCGCCAGAGCAGGAATTTGTTGTGCAGCGTTCCTTACTGCAAGGCAGGTCAGGGGAACGGGTTTGAAGGAGAAAAGAGATGGCCGGATTGGCGATGGATCAGCGCGAGGGCTGGATCTGGTACGATGGCAAGCTGGTTCCATGGAAGGACGCGACATTGCACGTGCTGACCCATGGCTTGCATTATGCCTCCAGTGTGTTCGAGGGGCAGCGCTCCTACAATGGGGTCGTGTTCAAGCAGCGTGAGCATACGGACCGCTTGATTGCCTCGGCGCGCATGCTGGATTTCGAACTGCCGTTCAGTGCCGATGAACTGGATGCGGCCTGTAGTGAAACCATTGCCCGCAACGGTCTGGAAAATTCCGATGCGGTCTATGTGCGCCCCTTTGCCTGGCGGGGGTCGGAAGAACTGGGGGTTCCGGCGCGCAACAACAAGGTGCACGTGGCCATCGCGGTC
>JALWTJ010000555.1 GCA_027082895.1 Hyphomicrobiales bacterium
AGGTCCGGGCCGCCGATGCGCTCGATCTGGCAAAACTGCTGGTGCGCAAGGGAGAGGATGTTGCGGGCATGAGCAGTGTCTCGCGTTCCCGTCGGCCCCTGCTGGCCTATGGTGCCGCCGTCCTGTGCGGGGTGCTGGAGAGCATGCCGTTTAAGCGGGTGGTCTTTTCCTCCCTTGGGGTGCGGGAGGGGTATCTTTTCGACCTGTTGCCGGAAAATGAGGCGCGACGGGATCCGTTGATCTGCGGCAGTGAGGAAATGTGCCGCCTGCGGGCCCGCTCGGTGGACCATGCGCGCGAACTGGTTGCCTTTACCGGGGCATTTTTTGATGCAATCGGGGACAGGGAAAACGATGCCTGTGCCCGTCTGCGAACGGCGGCATGCCTGCTCTCGGATATCGGCTGGCGCGGGCACCGGGATTACCGGGGGGAACAGAGCGTTGATCTGATCGCCTACAGTGCCCTGCTGGGAGTGTCCCATGGGGGGCGGGCCTTTCTGGCGGAGGTGCTGGCCGTGCGCTACATGGGGCTGAAACACAAGAGTTCCAGTCAGGAACTGAACGCCCTGATGGGGGAAGAGGCCCATTTTCGGGCACGCACCCTTGGGGCTGTGATCCGCCTCGCCTATGTTCTTTCCGGTGCCATGCCCGGCATCCTGCCCCGGGTCCGTTTCGACATCCGGGGTGACAGGATCGTCATGGTGTTGCCGGGGGAATTGTCGTTTCTGGACAGCGTGCGTCTGCAAAGCCGGCTGGGCCAGTTGGCCCGGCATCTGGGCCGTGAGGGGCAGGTCAGGATCGCGGGACAGTGATCTCGACAACCTGATCCTTGGTTGCCCCAAGTGCCAACTCCCCGTGTTTCAGGGCCAGGGCCTTTTCACCAAACAGCTTGTAGCGCCACCCTTTCAGGGCCGGTATGTCTGCATGATCGTCCAGCACCAGCTGGTCGATATCGTCGGAACTGGCAATGATGCGGGCGGCCACACCTTCCTTCTGGGCGATGGCCTTGACCAGCACCCGCAACAGATCGCCGATGGGCCCCTTGGGCGAGGGGCCGCGGTAGCGGTCGGGCGGTTTGGGCAGTTCGTTCTCGGGAATGCGGGCCACATCCTTGAGCAGCTTGATGATCTGGCCGCCAAGACGCGAGTTTCCAAATCCCTTGGGCACGGCCCGCAGCCGGTCAAAATCCGCCGGGCTTGCCGGGCGTTGCACCGCAAGCTCGAACAGGGCATCGTCCTTGAGAATCCGGCGCCGGGGCCGGTCGGCGCGCTGGGCTTCGGTTTCCCGCCACGCGGCAAGGGCATGCAGGGCCGCCAGGTCACGGGGGCGGGTGACCCGTGATTTCAGGCGCTTGTGGGCATCCTTGGGGTCCACGACATAGGTGTCCACATTTTCCAGAATTTCCTGTTCGTCCGCCATCCAGTCCAGCCGGTTCAACTGCGCGAGCTTCTGCGTCAGTTCCTGATAGACATCCCGGAGATGGGTCACATCGGCCAGTGCATATTTCATCTGCTTTTCGGACAGGGGGCGGGCGGCCCAGTCGGTGAAACGGGAACTCTTGTCGATGCGCGCACCGGTGATGGTGGCCACGAGCTTGTCATAGGCCACCGAGTCGCCATAGCCGCATACGGAGGCGGCAATCTGGGTGTCAAAGACCGGGGTGGGGACCTTGCCGGTCAGCTTGACGAAGATCTCGATATCCTGACGGGCTGCATGAAAGACCTTGATGGTGCCTTTGTCAGCCAGCAGTTCGAACAGGGGGGCAAGATCAATGGAAGGGGCCATGGGATCGATCAGCACGGCTTCATCCGTCGTTGCAATCTGGATCAGGCACAGGATGGGCCAGTAAGTGGATTCGCGGTGAAATTCGGTGTCGATGGTGATGAAATCGAAACCGGCTGCGCGCTGGCAGAATTCTGACAGCTCTTGAGTGTCCGTAGTCAGGTGCATGTTGTTTCCATGGTGGCGGATGTGTCCTGCTTCTGCTCCTAGCAGGAGATTGGGGCGTTCTCCAGTTGCTTGCGGCAGAAATATGCGGGCGAAGATGCCAGGGAGCGGAATGCGGTGCATTTCAGGGGTGACAAAAGCCGGAATTTTCGTGATTTGCTTGACAAATCGGGTCTTGCGTGCGTTTTTCGCGCACGCTTGCCGGCATGGTGTGCCGGCACTTGCGAATTGCAGTTTCAAGACGAAAAAGAAGAGTGACATGCACAAGTACCGGTCGCACACCTGCGCGCAGTTGAGTGAAGAAAATGTCGGTGAGACGGTCCGCCTCAGCGGTTGGGTGCATCGGGTGCGGGATCACGGGGGATTGCTGTTCGTTGACCTGAGGGATCATTACGGAATCACCCAGTGCGTGGTGGATCCGGATTCTTCGGCCTTTGCCGATGTGGAGGCCCTGCGTGCGGAGGCCGTGGTGCGGATTGACGGGGAGGTGAAGGCACGGGATCCGGAGGCGGTCAACGAAAACCTTGAAACGGGGCGAATCGAGGTCTTCATCCGTGACGTGGAGGTGCTGGGCCCCACGAAGGAATTGCCGCTGCCGGTGTTCGGGGAACA
>JALWTJ010000556.1 GCA_027082895.1 Hyphomicrobiales bacterium
TTCACCGATCGGCCCGTGCGCCTGGAGCGCAGTGCACGCGCCGGGGTGGAGCGGGCCGTTGAAATCGTTTCGGACGCGGCAAAGGCAAAGGCGCCCATTTACGGGGTCAATACGGGCTTTGGAAAGCTGGCTTCGGTGCGCATTCCGGTACCTGATACGGCCCTTTTGCAGCGCAATCTGATCCTGTCCCATTGCTGCGGGGTGGGTAAACCGCTTGGACCGTCGCTGGTGCGACTGATCATGGCGCTCAAGCTGATCTCTCTGGGGCGGGGAGCATCGGGGGTGCGCTGGCAGGTCATCGAACTGATCGAGGCATTGATCAATCACGGGATAATTCCTGTCATTCCTTCGCGCGGTTCCGTGGGGGCATCCGGCGATCTGGCGCCGCTGGCCCATCTGGCGGCGGTGCTGATCGGGGAGGGGCAGGCGGAAGTTGACGGGCAGGTGCTGCCCGGCGGACAAGCTCTCAAGCGGGCCGGGCTGGAGCCGGTGGTGCTGGGGCCCAAGGAGGGACTTGGCCTGATCAACGGCACGCAGGTGTCAACCGCCCTGGCGCTGGCAGGTTTGTTCGACGGGTGGGAGTTGGCCCTGTCTTCCCTGGTGACAGGGGCCTTGTCCACCGATGCCATCATGGGGTCCACGGCGCCCTTGCGGGCCGAACTGCATGCATTGCGCGGTCACAGGGGGCAGGTGGAGGCGGCATCGGCCATGCGTTCGCTGCTGGCGGGATCGCAGATCCGCGAATCCCATCGGGACGGGGACGAAAGGGTGCAGGACCCCTATTGCATCCGCTGCCACCCGCAGGTGGTGGGGGCGGCCATGGACCTGTTGCGCGGGCAGGGGGCCGTGCTGGAAGTGGAGGCAAATGCGGTGACGGATAATCCGTTGGTGATTGCCCGGTCCGGTGACATTCTTTCGGGGGGCAATTTCCATGCGGAGCCGGTGGCTTTTGCCGCTGATATTGTTGCGCTGGCCATGGCGGAAACCGGCTCCATCTCCCAGCGGCGGGTGGCGCTGATGGTGGATCCGGTGCTCAATTACGGCCTGCCCGCCTTTCTGACACCACGGCCGGGGCTCAACTCCGGCTTCATGATTGCCGAGGTAACGGCGGCGGCATTGATGAGCGAGAACAAGCAGCGGGCCCATCCGGCATCGGTGGATTCCACCCCGACATCGGCCAATCAGGAAGATCATGTCTCCATGGCTTGTCATGGGGCCTTGCGCCTGGGGCCGATGGGGGACAATCTGGCCGGAATTCTGGCCATCGAACTGATGTGCGCGGTGCAGGGGGTATCGTTCCGCCGGCCGCTGGTCACCAGTGCGCATCTGCAAGGGGTAGTGGAGAAGGTGCGGACCATCGTGCCGGCGCTGGAAGATGACCGGGAACTGGCGGGGGACATTCAGGCATTGACCGGGTTCGTCCGGGGCGGCGGGATCACCGGTTGCCTTCCGGAAGGCATCTTGCCGGAACTGGAAACAGCGTTCAACGGGAACGTCCTGCAATGAGCGTGGTGGAGGTGCATCGCGGCACATTGCCGCTGGTTCTGGCCTTTCCCCACACGGGGACATTCGTGCCGCCGGACATTCTTTCCCGCCTCAATTCGGAGGGGCGCAAGCTGCGCGATACGGACTGGCATGTGCATCGGCTCTATGAGGGGCTGGTGCCCGGAGCAAGCGTGGTCCGGGCGTGGTTTCATCGCTATGTGATCGATGCCAACCGGGATCCCTCGGGAAAAAGCCTTTATCCGGGGCAGAATACCACCGGGCTGGTGCCTCTTGTCGATTTTGACAACCGCGCCATTTGGCAGACGGGTGCGGCACCCGGCGCCGGGGAGATTGCGGAGCGCCTGGAGCGTTTTCACCGGCCCTATCACGCGGCGCTGCTGGGGGAACTGGAACGGGTGCGCGACCGGCACGGGTATGTGATCCTTTACGATTGCCATTCCATACGTTCGCCCTTGCCTTTTCTGTTTCAGGGGGCGTTGCCCGACCTGAATGTGGGGGACAATGGGGGGCATACCTGCTCGCCGGCAGTGCGGGGAGCGGTAATGGATGTGTGTGCCGGTCAGAACCGTTTCAGTTATGTGCTGAACGGGCGCTTCAAGGGGGGGTGGACCGTGCGCCATTATGGGCGGCCGGGGCAGAACGTGCATGCCATACAGATGGAATTGTCCCAGCATACCTATCTGGACATGCGGGATGATGCCTTCGCATATGATGCGGACAGGGCCGCCCTGTTGCGCCCCGTGCTCAAGGCGATCCTTGATGCGCTGCTGGCCGTTCAACCGAATCTTGATACAGGAACATTTCAGCACAGGAATTCGAAATGATCGATCGTTTGAAGAACAGCCGTTCTGTTTCCGCTCCACGGGGCACCCAGATCAGCGCGCTTTCGTGGCAGACGGAGGCGCCCTTGCGCATGCTGATGAACAATCTGGATCAGCAGGTGGCGGAAAACCCGGCGGAACTGGTGGTGTATGGCGGCATCGGCCGGGCTGCACGGACCTGGGAGGATTTCGACCGGATCGTTGCCAGCCTGCGCTCCCTTGAGGG
>JALWTJ010000557.1 GCA_027082895.1 Hyphomicrobiales bacterium
CATTCCCGTAGCCTTTGATTTTCGCTCCGCCGACATGGAAGCGGGCGGGCAGGGCGCCCCCCTGTGCACCATCTATCATCAGCTTTTGCTGGACGAGATCGGTGCGGGGCCCGAAACGGCCATTCTCAATCTGGGGGGTGTAGCCAACATTTCATGGCGGGACGGGGAGGGGAAACTGATCGGCTTTGATACCGGCCCCGCCAGCGCCCCTCTCAATGACTGGGTGCGCCAGCATGGCCAGGGCTCCATGGACCGGGACGGTCGTCTCGCATTGTCGGGGCGGGTCGACGAGGCCCTGTTGGCCCGGCTTCTGCGCCATCCCTATCTGGACTTGCCCTGTCCCAAGTCGCTGGACAGGAACGATTTTACCGCCCGCATGGCCGCGGGATTGTCCCTCGTGGACGGGGCGGCCCTTATGACGGCCTTTTCCGCTGCCTGTGTTGGGCGGGGGCTGGATCTGCTGCCGACACGCCCCGAACGGCTGATCGTGTGCGGCGGGGGGCGACGCAACCCGGCAATGATGGCCGAGATCGAACGGCGGGCAGCGGTGCATGTTATTGATGTTGACACGCTGGGCTGGGACGGAGATGTCACGGAAGCAGCCTGCTTTGCCCTTCTGGCGGTACGCACCCTGTACCGCCTGCCCATCAGTTTTCCCGGCACCACCGGGGTGGCCGCACCAATCACCGGTGGAAGAATCGCCCGTCCCTGAACTGGCAAGGGAGCAATTACACGGGCAAGGACTCAAGGGCCCGTCGCAAATGCCCCCCATGCTGCCGGATCAGTTCGGCCGCTTCCACGGGGGAGCGTCCGGTCTTTCCAACCAGAATTGCGGTCTTGATGTTCCAGTCCGATTCAACCAGCAGTTTCAGCGCCACCGATTTCTCGCACGGGGTCAGTTCCTGTACCAGGTTGAGAGCCCGGGCCCGCAGTTTCTCGTTGGACGCATTCAGATCCACCATGCGATTGCCATAACATTTTCCGATCTGCACCATGGCACCGGTCGAAATCATGTTGAGCACCATCTTCTGCGCCGTTCCCGACTTGAGACGCGTTGAACCGGCAAGAATTTCGGGGCCGACCACCGGCACAATGGCAATGTCCACCGCCGCACTGAGGGGCGCCCCCTCATTGCAGGCAATGCCCACGCTGGTGGCTCCGCGTCGTCGCGCTTCGGCCATGGCCCCCAGCACATAGGGCGTACGCCCGGATGCCGCCAGCCCGACAACCGTATCCCGGCCTGTGACCGCCAGCCCGGAAATGTCGGCTTCCCCCTGTTTCGGATCGTCCTCGGCGCCCTCGGTAGCCCGGAACATGGCCTCTTTGCCGCCCGCAATCAGCGCCTGAACCATTGCAGGGGGCGTTGAAAAGGTGGGGGGACATTCCGAGGCGTCCAGAATCCCGAGCCGCCCGCTCGTTCCCGCGCCCACATAGATGATGCGCCCACCCGCGCGCAGGGATTCCGCTGCCGCCTCGACAGCACGGCTGATCGGATGCAGAACCTTTTCAACCGCCAGGGCAACCGTCTGGT
Source organism: Hyphomicrobiales bacterium (assembly GCA_027082895.1). Classification (GTDB taxonomy): domain Bacteria; phylum Pseudomonadota; class Alphaproteobacteria; order Rhizobiales; family Devosiaceae; genus DROE01. Next base: position 1,532 of record JALWTJ010000557.1, read on the forward strand.
CCTGCCGGTTCATCATTTCCACCAACTTGAGAGGGGAAAGGGAGTCCAGCTGTTCCGATTCGCAATTGGCCTGCTCGGAAGGCAGCTTTTCCATGACGCTGGACAGCTCCAGCAGATTGTCGTGCAAGGAAGTTTTCATGTTAGAATTATGTATTCCTTGAAATGCACAGTCAATAATTTATTATTCCATATCCCCATCGGGTAACGTTCCCATACATTACAGGCAAAGGAAGGGGGCATTCAATGGACACGATCGAGCAGGGGGTCATTTCGCGGCTGACCAACAATCAGGACAGGATGTCCGAAAACGAACGCCGCATAGCTCGTGCCGTTCTGGATGCCCCGGCCGATGTCATGTCCATTTCCTCCCAGGAGCTGGCGCGCCGCTGCCAGGTCAGCCAGTCCAGCATCATCAAGTTCTGCCAGAAAATGGGGCTGTCCGGCTTTCCCGCACTCAAGATCGCCCTGAGCGCAGAGGTGGCACGCAGCGAGCGGGTGCAGCAGATTCATGGCGACATATTCAGTGATGATTCCCTTGGCGCCGTTGCCCGAAAACTTTTCGATTCCAAGGTATCGGCCCTGTCCAACACCATGCAATTGAACGCAAATGAACGTATCGAGGCCGCCGTCTCCCTGCTGGAAAAAGCCAATCGCATCATTCTTTTCGGTGTTGGCGGCTCCGGCCTTGTTGCCCGCGATCTGGCCAGCAAGCTGACCAAGTTCGGCAAGGCCGTGGTAGAGGGGGGAGACACCCACATTCAGCTTGCCAACGTGGCCAGTCTGACCCCTGACGACCTTCTGATGGTCATTTCCTACTCCGGCAGCAAACCCGAGCCCCTGGCCGCCCTGCACCATGCGATGGAACATGACGTCCCCACCATCTTCCTTGGCGCATCCCCCAAGGACATGCCGACCCCCGATGTGGTGCTCAAATGCGTGGCCGACGAGAACCTTGTACGCTCGTCCTCCATCGCCACCCGCACCGCCCAACTTGCCATCACGGACCTGCTGTT
>JALWTJ010000558.1 GCA_027082895.1 Hyphomicrobiales bacterium
CATCAATCATTATCCGGGCAAGCTCAAGCTGATCCTGTCCGGCTTCCATGAAGCGGCGTTGATGGCACAGGCAGCCAAGAAGATCATATCGCCCGATGAACGGCTGGTGTTCCAGTATACTACGTCATCCACCAAGTTGCAGCGGAAGCTGGGCGTCAAGAAATGAAACTGAACGTGGTGGATCAGGAGGGACAGGCTCATCAGCTGGACGCCCTTGCGGGATGGCGGGTGATGGAGGTGATCCGGGACTGGGGGCTGAACATGAAGGCGGAATGTGGCGGCGCCTGTTCCTGTGCTACCTGCCATGTCTATGTGGATGATGCCTGGCTGGACAGGCTCGTTCCTGCCAGCGAGGAGGAAGAAGCCATGCTGGATGATGTTCCCGATGTGCAGGAAAATTCCCGCCTGTCCTGCCAGATCCTGATGAATGACGATCTGGATGGCCTCACGGTGACATTGGCGCGCTCATCCGCGAAATAGTCTTTTCAATTCTGCATGTTATGTGAAATTCCTGCCGTTCTGCCTGCGCAGGGTTTGCCGGTGATGATGGTGAGGGAGGGAACATGTTTACGCGCAAGGAACTGGAGGCGGCAACGGGCCTTGTCCATTCGCAGATGGATCCCACGCCGCAGATCAACTGGCCCCTGTTGTCCGATGAACTGGGGTGCCAGATATGGGTAAAGCATGAGAATCATGCGGTGACCGGTGCATTCAAGGTGCGCGGCGGGATCACCTTCATTGACTGGCTGATGCGGGCCCATCCCGGCATTACGGGTATCGTGACCGCCACCCGGGGCAATCATGGCCAGTCCCAGGCGCGGGCGGCAACGCGGGCGGGGCTATTGGTGACCATTTATGTGCCGAAGGGCAATTCGGTGGAAAAGAACGCGGCCATGGGGGCGTTTGGTGCCGAACTGGTTGAATCTGGTGAAGATTTTGACGCGGCCCGGCAGGAGGCGTTCCGGCAGGCAATGGCCAATGACTGGTTCGCCGTCCCCCCGTTTCATCGGGAAATCGTTCGCGGGGTGGCCACATACGGGTTCGAGCTCTTGCAGGCGGTGCCGGAACTGGACAGTGTCTATGTGCCCATCGGGTGCGGATCGGGTATTTGCGGGCTGATCGTGGCGCGCGACGCGCTGGGGCTGCAAACGGAAATCATCGGGGTGGTGTCCGAAAATGCCCCGACGGCAAAACTGTCTTTCGAGCAGGGGCAGATGGTGGAAACCACCTCTGCCCGCACTTTTGCCGATGGTCTGGCAGTTCGCATACCGGTGCCGGAGGCGCTGGAAATCTATGGAACGGGTGCGGCACGCATCGTCAGTGTTTCGGAACGGGAAATCGCGGATGCGATGCGCCTTTATTTCCGTACCATTCACCAGGTCAGCGAAGGGGCCGGTGCGGCGGCCCTGGCGGCCCTGATGCAGGAAAGGGAGCGGCAGGCGGGCCGCAGGGTGGGGGTGATCCTGTCCGGCGGCAATATTGATACGGACCTGTTCCGAACCGTGCTGGCGGGCGGTGTGCCTGCCTCGTGAAACGTTCTGCCCCCTGTCGAAGCAGGACATGGTTCGGGCCGATCTTGTCAGTCCGTTTCTCTTTCGTTTGGCGTTTTGTCGCCTTTTTGCGACGTGATTCGCGCCAGGTCGGCGGCAAAATCCATCACGCCGGGCTGCCGCACCTGATCAAAGGGCAGGGGGCGGGTCACCTGCATGGCGGCGATGCCTACCCGCACGCTCATCAATCCGTTGACCAGTCCCTCGCCCAGCCGTGCGGAAAGTCTTGACGCCAGTCCGTGGCCCAGCATCTGCTGGATCACGCTATCCCCCAGGGCAATACCCCCGGTTATGGCCAAATGGCCAAGAACGGCACCGGACAGCCGCATGGAGCCCATGATGCCGGGGCGGGCGCCATAGAGCTGGGCAATCTGGCGCGCCAGGCGCAGGGATTCAAAGGTGACAAATGCCATGTCAACGAGGGCGCGGGGGGAAATGGCAGTGACGAGTGCCACGCGTCTGGCGGTGGCCGCGATCAGGGCACGGGCCTTTTCGTCCAGCGGGGCCATCAGGTCACGTTCGGCGGTGCGGATCATGTCCGCTCCGTCGAACTGGTCGGCAAGGTTGGCCGCAAGCGTGGTGCGGGCGCGGGCCAGATCCGGGCGGCGGGCATAAAGGGAGAACAGGTGATCCAGAACCCGGCGGGCGCGGGCCGGATCATTATCGGTCAGGGTCCGGGCAGCTTCGTTTCGTGTTCCCTGCAGTCTCTTGAGGCGGAGAATGGCCCGGATTTCCCGCAAGACGAACAGGATCAGGCCGAGGACAAACAGGACCAGCACCCCGATTGCGGCCCAACCCAGCCACTGGTAACGGGCAAAAAGGGTGCGAACCAGCTGGTCCAGCCACAGGGACAGGGCGAGGGAGACCAGTATGCCACCGGCCCCCAGGGCAATCCGGAGCGGCCAGTTGGCCGGCCGTTTGGGGGGGGCAAGCGTTTCAGGCGACAGGTCCGCTTTTTCGGTCCAGTCGCGCGGGGTGTTGTCGGGTTCAAC
>JALWTJ010000559.1 GCA_027082895.1 Hyphomicrobiales bacterium
CGTATTGCTGAACTGCGAAAAGCGCGCGGTCTGACCCTTCAGGCCCTGGCCGATATGGTGGGGGCGAGCAATCAGCAGATCAGCCATCTCGAGAAAGGCAGACGCGGGCTGACGGTGGACTGGGTGGACCGTTTGGCAGAAGCGCTCGACTGCCACCCCTTCGACCTGCTCGATGCCCCGCCGCAGGCCAAATCCGAGCGCGAGCGCGCGCTTCTGGACTTGTTTCGTGGCATGTCGGACGAGCAACAGGACGCGTTTTTCCAGGCGACTGCTGCGTTGGCGCAACCGGTGAGCCGGGAGGAAGCCGATGAGGAGAAACGCGCGTGATTATTGTGACAAACCGATGCGATAGGCGCAGGTTTTCCCTATTTGACAGGAGAGAACCAACCATTGGGAATACACCATTGTGGTGCCTCTTGAAAAAGCACCATTATGGTTCTATGTTCAGCTATGACCGAAAAGCGCAAGCCAACATATGATTTAGAGGCGATCAAATCGGCTTTCTCGACGGTGGAGGGATTGAATGCAACAGGTTCTGCAATCAGGGGTGCCGCAGCCTTGGGGTTCGGACGCAGGGAAATCGTCGGTGCGATCCAGTCTGTCGACCGGAAACACTTTTTCAAGTCGATGACATCCTATGCTGATCATCGAGTCTGGCAGGATGTTTACTATGTGCCGTCCGAACAGGGCACGCTTTATGTCAAGTTCACCGCAGACGCGGTGACGGACTTTCTACTCTTGTCGTTTAAGGAGAAGGGCAATGACTAACCCAACCTGCCCGGAAACGGGCCAACCGATGGAACGGGGCGTTCGCCCAATGACCATCACATACAAAGGCCATTCGGCGACCTTTGACATGCCGGGCTGGTATTGCGATGCGAGTGACGAGAGCATCCATACCGGTGAGGATATGAAGGTTTCCGATCGGGAACTGAATTTGTTGAAGGCGAAGGCTGAAGGCCTGCTGGAGCCTCAAGCCGTTCGCCGAATCCGGAAACGGTTGAAACTAACCCAGAAAGATGCCGGTCGTCTGATCGGAGGCGGGCCGAACGCGTTTCAGAAATACGAAAGCGGGGACGTTCTTCCCAGCCATGCGGTAACTAGCGCATTGCTCCTTCTGAACCGGGACCCGAAGGGGCTGGAAGTCTTGAAAAGACATGCAAACGCTCAGTAGCTCCGTTTGGGTTTCAGCCCGAAAACGTGGAGGTTTGGTGCAAGCCGTTTGACTGCTGAACTTTGCTTGGAAACCCGCACCAATACCGAACTAAGAGAATGAAAACGCTCGGTTAATTGCGGGTTTTCGCTTTGTTTTGACCGGCTTTTCGAGAAAAAGTCGTTGGTATGTCGTGTCCTCCGCCACTTGCCTTCATTGAAACACGAATGTGCCCCAACGCATGGGTGATTTTCTTTATGTTTCAAAGGGGTTTAGGTCAGGCGAGCGAACCTGCGAGAATGCCCGGTCACCTCATTACGCTCTCTATCCCTCGTTTCTCTCTATTCGACCGAACCTCGGAGCGATTTGGTTCGCTCGACGAAAGCCCAATAAAACAAGGGTTTTTCGAGAGTTTCGCATCCGACCGGTTGCAGCCGTGTCAAATCCTCTCACGCGATTAGAGAAAACAGAAAAGGACGTGGTGGGGCGAAAGGCACCGCGTTGCTTGGGTGTTCAAATGTCGCGAGAAGAAATTCACGCAATTGAACATCGCAGATCATAGGCTCCGGTGTTGCGAATGGTGGCTGAATAACGCTAACCTTCACTTTCACCCTACCAAGCGTTTGATTTTCCTCATAGGCATCCAAATTGACCAACAAACACATCCCGCCAATCCTGTCAGACAAACACCCCGCCGAGGCACCGGTTTTCCGGCCGGAAAACCTGTTGCGGGAAGGTCGCCGTCAGCGGGATCTGCCAAAAGGTGAGGTGCCGGAGATCTGTTTTCTGGACCCGGATGGGGATATTGCAAGGTGGCTCATTGCGCAGAAACAAGCGAAGCGCAGCCCTTACTGGGCGTGTTATCATACCGAACTTTACGTGTTTGAGCTGGACGGGCGGCAAATCGGCGTGATTGGCAATGCGGTTGGGGCCTCGTTCGCCGTGCTCCTGGCTGAGCAATTGTTTGTTTCGGGCTGCGAGCTTCTGGTCAGTATCACCTCGGCTGGTCAGATTGCAGAGGAACTGGAGACACCTTGCTTTGTTTTGATCGACAAGGCGCTTCGTGACGAAGGCACCAGTTACCACTATCTGCGGCCATCAGATTATTCCCCCGCCCCAGAAGCCATGCTTGCCAAGCTGGCGGGGGCGTTTGAAGGCTTGGACTTTGCTGTGATCGAGGGGGCGAGCTGGACAACCGATGCGCCGTATCGCGAGACCGAAAGTGCGATTGTGGCGAACCGCGCGCGGGGTGTTTTGGCGGTGGAAATGGAGGCGGCAGCGCTTTATGCGTTTGCGGCGGCCCACGACAGGTCCGTGATTTGCTTTGCCCACATCACCAACCAGATGGCGCAGGCGGGGGATGATTTTGAAAAGGGCGAGGCCGATGGCGCTTTGGCCAGCCTTGCCCTTTTGGCGTCTGTGGTTAAGGCCGTTCGGTGAGATTTTGCGGCTTAGCCAGAGGTAAGCTCTATTGTGAAAGCGTGGCTTTCATTTCCTCGTATTCTTCTTTGCTGATCTCACCGGCTGCAAAGCGCCGGTCGAGTATCTGGCGCGGGGTTTCGTCGTCTTTCGAATGCATACCGCTCATGCCCCCACCAAACATGCCACGCATGAAATAGAGGAACACTGCCAGAAACAGCAGCGGGAAAATCCACATATAGCCAAATCCCGTCCAGTTTCCGTATCCCATAGCGCTCTCCCTGGTGTCGCGGCCTCAGCTGGCCTTTTTATGTGTTTCGGGTTTTTCCAGGGTCTCTGCCCAGGAACGAAAATCATCCAGAAGGGCCAGAATTTTCTGGTCTGGCAGGCAGTAATAGACGAAAGCGCCGCGTTTTTCGGGGCGCACCAGTCCGGCCTCGCGTAACAGGCGCAAGTGGAACGAGACATTGGTTTGGCTAAGCCCCGTTTCTTCGACGATCGAGCCCACCGACTGGCACTCCATCCCCAGCCCGCACAGGATGCGCAGGCGGTTCGGCTCCGACAGGAGTTTGAATATTTCGCTCAGGGCCTTGACGCCGTGGCAATCCGTCACAATATCATTCATATGAGTAGTCGCTTATATGATTGTCTACACATATGATCTATTAAACACGACGCGATGTCAACCAAACAGGAGAAGCGCCATGAACGGCAAGATGAAAGAGATGATGGGCAAAATGGATGCCGACATGAAGGAAAAGGGCCAGAGCATGATGGCGCAGTGCAAATCCATGATGGAACGCATGGAGCCGGATATGAAGGCCGAGTGCCAAGGCATGATGAAGCGTGCCAAATCCATGATGGGGGAAAGTGATGAGCCCAAATCCGGTGATCTGGTGTTTACGCATAAAGCCGCCAACAGCTTTGACGAGATCGAGGCGCGAGTCGAGAGCGACGCCGAAGCCATTGGCCTTGAACTGAAGAAGCACTATCCGTTTTCGAAAAACCTGCCTGCTCAGAAGGGACTGGAGATCAAGGAAGATGCCTCGGTTTATGAACTGTGCAACGCGCCGCTGGCTGCAGAATTGCTCAACACCCAGCCCGAGCTGAACGTGCTGATGCCTTGCCGGATCAGCATCTATGCCAAGGATGGCGAGGTTTTTGTCACCATCCCCAACCTTGAAACCCAGCTTGAGGCTTTGGGCGCAGAAGGCGAGCTGAAGGCCAATATCCTCGATCTCTATGCAAAAATGGTCGAGATGATCAAAGCTTGGTAGACCCGCTCCGGAGGCAGGGAAATGAACGACTATATTCTGTATTTTTCCCTGACGCTGGGGTTTTCCACCCTGTTTTCAATGGGCGGCATCGGAGCGGCGATTGCGCTGGTGCCGCTGTTTAACGTGGCGGGGGTGCCGATCAACCTCGCCAAGGCAATCGGGCTGTTCGTCAACACGTCCAGCACCATTACAGCCAGCGTGATGAACTTCCGGCGCGGGGTGCTGAACGTGAAGGCGACCCTGCCGCTGGTAGTCGCGATCCTGCTGGCAACGCCGCTTGGCGCCTGGCTTAGCCAGTATGTCGTTGATATCTGGGTGAAATGGCTGTTGGTGGTATTTCTGCTCACCAGCGGCACGCTGCTCTTGTTTCAGAAACGCGAGGCGCGGTTCCGGTTTTGCAGCCCGGTGCTGCTCGCGGCTCTGGGCGGCAGTGTCGGCATCATCTCCGGCCTGCTGGGCGTTGGCGGCGGCTCGCTCCTGATCCCCATGCTGATCTTGCTGGGCTATAACGCCAAGGAAGCAGGCGTTGCCGTTTCCATGGTGATCCCGTTTTCGTCTTTCGGGGCCTTCGCTACCTATCTGAGCTTCACCGAAATGGACTGGCCGCTGTTGGGCGTTGTCACCATTGCCGCCATCCTCGGCGGCTATCTCGGTAACCGGATCATGCATTTCAAACTATCGCCGGCGCAGGTCAAAAAACTGATCGGTCTCGTGCTTTACCTTCTGGCGGCCAAAATAGCCGTCGGCTTGTTAACCTGACCAAAGGAGAATACCATGAACAAGACCTTCCAGAACCTGATGGAGAAAATGATGTCGGGCATGATGAAGCCCGAGGACATGCCCCACATGATGGAAACGATGATGGATAACATCTTTGGCCAGATGACAGCCGAAGACCGCATCACCTTCATCGAAAACATGATGCCGCGCTGTATGGGGATGATCTTTTCCGAGATCGACGAGGAAAGCCGCAAAGAGGTCGCGACCGCCATGCTGACCAAGCTGGCCGATGTGCTGAAAGCCCAGCTTTAGGGCTGTTCGACCGGCAGCCCCGCCGCACGCCATTCCGGCAGGCCGTCTTCCAGTCGTCGTGCCTTGATCCCGCGTTGGCGCAGGGCGGCGACGGCTTCAAATGACAACACGCAATAGGGGCCGCGACAATAGGCGATCACCTCTTGCGCGGGGTCGATTTCCGACAGGCGGGTTTCCAGTTCCTCCAGCGGGATGTTTTTCGCCCCCGGCAGGTGCTCCATGGCAAATTCGTCTTTCGGGCGGACGTCCAGCACCGTGACCAGCCCGTCGCGGCTCCGTTCCAGTAATTCCTCGTGGCTGACGGCTTCCATGTCGTCGCGTTTGTGAAAGTAGTCGCGCATAACCTTGTCGACTTCGGCCAGATTATGCTCGCCCAGATCAAAGAGCGCACCCAGCAACGTCAGAACATTGTCGCCCTTCAACCGGTAGAGGATGTATTTCCCGTCGCGTCGTGATTCGACCAGCCCGGCCCTTTTGAGTTGCTGTAAATGTTGCGAGGTGTTGGCGGTGGAAAGCCCGATCTTGGCCGCCAGCGCATCGACGCCGCGCTCGCCCTGTCCCAAATGTTCCAGAATATCAATGCGATGTGCGTTTCCGAGCGCCCGCGCAATAGCGGCGAACTCTTCATATAGCTTCAGTTTCGGGCTGGTTGACATCCGGCATATCCACACATTATATCATTCAATAGATTACTTGAGCGTAGCATTTGCAGAACCACAGAACAAGGGCCACAGATCATGACCGACCTGCTTTTATCAAACGAGGGTGCTATCCGGCTAGCGATATTCCTCGGCATCCTGATTGCCATGGCAATATGGGAAGTGGCCGCGCCGCGCCGTCGCATCGAAATCCCCCGCGTGATCCGCTGGACCAATAACCTCGGCGTGGTGGTGATTGATACCATCCTTGTGCGCCTGACCTTCCCGATCGTTGCCGTGGGGCTGGCGCTCTTGGCGCAGGAAAAGGGTTGGGGGCTTTTCAACATGATCGAGGCCCCGACATGGCTGGCGATCATCGCCTCCATCGTCATTCTGGATTTTGCGATCTACCTGCAACATGTGCTTTTTCACGCGGTGCCCGCCCTGTGGCGGCTGCACCGGATGCACCACGCCGATCAGGCGATTGACGTGACCACCGGCCTGCGGTTTCACCCGATCGAGATTCTGTTGTCGATGGTGATCAAGCTGGCAGTAGTGGCCGCGCTCGGCCCGCCCGCCGTTGCCGTGCTGATTTTCGAGGTGCTTCTGAACGCAACAGCCATGTTCAACCACTCCAACATCCGCCTGCCTCAAGGTGTGGATCGCGTGCTGCGCCTGTTTGTTGTTACCCCCGACATGCACCGCGTCCACCACTCGATCGACCGGAAGGAAACCGACAGCAATTACGGCTTCAACCTGCCGTGGTGGGACCGGCTGCTCGGCACCTACATCGCCCAGCCCGCCAAGGGCCACGACGATATGACCATCGGCTTCGAGCAGTTCCGCCGCCTGCGCGAACAATGGCTCGACAAAATGCTGACGCAACCGTTTCGCGGCCCCGCCAGCGGACCGGATCCGCGCGACCCGAAGGATACAGACAATGAATAAATCCCTCCTCCCGCGTCTGTTGCTGCTGGCGCTGGTTGCCACGGCAATCGCCCTCGTGACCCTGAACCGCGACCAGCTGAATCCCGAATCCCTCGACGCATGGCTGTCCGGCTTCGGCATCTGGGCACCGGTGGTCTATGTCGGCCTCTACGCGCTCGGCACCGTGGTATTCGCCCCCGGTTCGCTATTCGCACTGGCCGGTGGCGCCATGTTCGGGCCGGTTCTCGGCACCTTCCTGAACCTGACAGGCGCCACCATCGGAGCCAGTATCGCCTTCCTGATCGCCCGCTATCTGGCCGGCGACTGGGTGGCACAAAAAACCGGCGGGCGACTGAAGCGCATGATCACCGGAGTCGAAAACGAGGGCTGGCGCTTTGTCGCCTTCGTGCGGCTGGTGCCGGTGTTTCCCTTCAACCTCAGCAACTATGCCTTCGGCCTGACCCGCATCCCGTTTGTGTCCTATGTGGTCACATCCTTCATCACCATGGCGCCCGGGGCGCTGGCCTATACATGGCTGGGCTTCGCCGGGCGCGAGGCACTGGGCGGCAACGCCTCCGCCATCCGCTACGGCCTGCTGGCGCTTGGTTTGCTGGCCGCCATTGCCTTCCTGCCACGGATCATCAAACGTCTGCGCGGCGACGACACCGCATGGATCGACGCCCCGACAACGCGGGCGCGACTGGCCGAACTGGCACCCCTGACAATCCTCGACGTGCGCGGCGTGGACGAGTTCACCGGCCCGCACGGACATATCCCCGGTGCGCTGAACATTCCGCTGGAGGAGCTGAAGGCGAGACTTGATGCGGTTGTTGCCGACCTTACCGGAGATGTCATCACCGTTTGCCGGACCGACCGCCGCTCGGCCAGTGCTGCCCGGCTTTTGCAAGATGTCGGCTTTGCGGACGTCAAGGTTCTTAAAGGCGGCATGGTCGAGTGGACTGTGCTCGGATTTGAAACCGAAACCATCAACAAAGTAGCTTGAAACAGGTGAGAAATATGAAAATCACCCACATGATCGGGGCGGGCGCGGTTGCGCTGGCGGCTTTTGCCACACCGGCTTTGGCGCATGAAGACGTCATCGACGCCATGCAGGAATACATGGAGTTTTCCCCCTACGAGGCCGGAATCATCGTCCCGCAACAGATTACCGAAGATGTTTTCGGGGACGTCCTGTTCGTCGACACGCGCGACGCCGGGCAATTTGAACAATCCACCATTCCCGGTGCGATCAACATCGAGTGGCGCGATGTGCTGGGCCGGATAGACGAAATCCACACCGATAAAAAAGTCATCCTGTTTTGCAACACCGGCAGCCTGTCCTCGCAGGCCGCATTTGCACTGCGCGTGGCGGGGCGTGAAAACGTGCTGTTGCTCCAAACCGGCTTTATCGGCTGGCAGGCGGATGTAGCTTACAAGCCCTGAGGCACAGCCGACACCGTAAAGGCGGGGATCTTCGGCATCAAGCCGGTTCTCGGGCGGCACGATCTGGGTGCGGCCGTTGCGGCGGCGGTATTCCAGCGGTACGAATATGCGGATGGTGTCGGGGGTGGTCATGTGCTTGCCTCCCGTTGGCTGGCAGGGCATTGCAAATGCCCGAGAGGCTGTGGGGGCATCAATTCTGTTGCTAACCATCCGCAACGGCATTGAAGTGTCCTCGATCACCAAGCATTTCGAGCGCTTCTCGTTTGCGGTGCTGGGCATCAAGGACAGCTATGCAGGCAAGCCGCTAGGGCCAATTCCGGTCGAGAAACAAGGCGACTTTTTCTGGATATTTTTTACCACCTTGGGGCTGGCGGGCCTAATGCTCGTACGCCCCCTCAAATCTGACCGTCTCACAAAGGAGTAAGACACATGAAATATACAACCAAAACCACACTGGCAGGGCTTCTGGCCGTTTTATCCATCTCGGTTGCCATGCCCGCTTTTGCAGCGCAAGATACCCGAACCGTCTGTCCAGTCTGATCTGGAAAGAGAAGTAGCCATGCTGCGAAAGGAAAATCGGCTACTTCGTGAGGAGAGGGAAGTGTTAAAAAAGCCACGATCCATTGACAGGCAGGTGATTGGAACAATCACCGAGAGGTTTCTTCGCGGGACAAAAGCCATGAGGTTTAGGTGTACCTTCTAACGAGGTTGTTCATTCGCATTTTAGCATAGAGACTGTTTGGTGACAAAACGAAACAGTTTCAGGAGCTTTGGAATGAACAACCCTCATCAGAATGCCCGCACTTGTGTTTATAGTCGAGAACAAATTGTTATCCGTTATCAGCAAGGGGAACAGGCCAAGGAAATTGCCGCCGCATTTGGCTTTTCTGTTCGCACGGTTTTCAAGTGGTTACAGCGCCACCTCGAGGCAGGTGTGCGGGGCCTTTCGTTATTTTTGTCAATCTATTCGCATTTTGGGCAATGCCCAGTGCATAGCCCGATGATTGCAGCTGCCTGCCCACGGGAGGGCTGGCGAGAAAGCGGGCGAGGTCGGCGTTTTGGGCATCCCGCACGGGGCTTGCCATCCAAGCACCGGCGGCGGCTTGGCTTTGCCAATGGGCGATCACATAAAGCGTGTCAGGGTCGTCCGTTGTGAGTAGCTCGGCCCCCAGAAAGCCGGAAATGACCTCGGCGCATTCCTCAAACACACGGCGCGCCATGAAGGCGGCAAGGGCGGCCTCGCGCTGGCCTTGGTGAACCCGTATTTCTAAATGCGTTTGTATCATGGCGCGCCTCTGCGCTCCCATAGTTGCCGCACAACAAGCCCTGCATGTTTTTCAATCGCCTCGGCCGCCTCAAGCGCCAGATCTTCGCGGAAGCGCGTGGCCACCAGTTGCACGCCGATCGGCTGGCTATCGACCAGCCCGACAGGTACCACCGCAGAGGGCAGGCCCAAATGGTTCATGGTGCCGATATAGCGCCCCGCATCGCCCCACATATTTTGCACCCGCTCGGGACTGGCCAGATCCTCACGCGCGGCGAAGGTTTTTTGCACAGAGACCGGTGCGAGGATCACCGGGTATTCCTCCAGCAGAAGCATCCAGTTGCGAATGTGTCGCGTGCGCTCGGACAAGGCGTGCATATATCCGGGCAGATCGAGCGCTTGGGAAAATGCAATGTAATTATCCAACACCGTGTTGAAGTCCGGTGTGGCAACGGCGCGCATGGCGGTTTCCTGTAGGGTGCGGATTTCGGCCAGCAGCAGGTTATACCAGTTAGCCCAGCCTTCTTTTAGCTCTGGCACCTCGATTTCCTCAACCTCGTAACCCTCGGCCACCAGATGCGCGGCCGCTTTATTGATCATCGCCACCACGTCGGGGTGGGGGTTCATGTCGGCCGGAATAGGTGCGATGCCCACCTTTCTGGGCCGCGCTGGCCCTTTAAGCGGGGCAGGGACCCACCACGGGTCGCGGGCATCGCCACGGCGCATCACCTCCAGCCCCAGCCGCACATCGGCGATGCTGCGCGCCATCGGCCCCTGCACCGAGAAAAGCTGTGCGGCCAGCGGGCGCTCGGCGCTCGCACTTTCGTTATAGGCAGGCACGCGCCCCAAGGTCGGGCGGATGGTGGCCACCCAGTGGCAGTGGGCCGGCCAGCGCAGCGAGCCGCCGATATCGTTGCCATGAGCCAGCGCCCCGACCCCCATCGCCAAGGA
>JALWTJ010000560.1 GCA_027082895.1 Hyphomicrobiales bacterium
CAAAGCTGCGCAAGCTGGACGAGAAGGGGGTGACGTTCAAGTCCCACATTGACGGGTCGGCCCATGAACTGACCCCGGAACGCTCCATCGACATCCAGAAAAAGCTGGATTCCGATATCATCATGCAGCTGGATGAATGTATCCGTCTGCCCGCCCCCAGGGAGGAGATCGAACGGGCCATGGAGCTGTCCCTGCGCTGGGCGGAACGGTGCAAAACTGCCTTTGACGCCGCACCGGGCCGGGCCCTGTTCGGCATCGTGCAGGGGGGCGACAACATGGCCCTGCGCGCCCGCTCTGCCGCCGGGTTGCGCGCCATCGGCTTTCATGGCTACGCCATGGGCGGTCTTGCCGTGGGTGAACCCCAGTCCACCATGTTCGAAGTGCTCGATGAAACGGTTCCCCATCTGCCGGCGGATCGGCCCCGCTACCTCATGGGTGTGGGCAAGCCCGACGATCTGCTGGGGGCGGTCGAGCGGGGCATTGACATGTTCGATTGCGTGCACCCGACCCGTTCCGGGCGCCACGGCCACGCCTTTACCCGTTTCGGGGTGATCAATCTGAAGAACGCCCGCCACAAGGATGATCCCCGGCCCCTGGATGAGGCGTCGCCCAACGCAAATTGCCGCCGCTTTTCCCGCGCCTATCTCAACCACCTGGTCAGAAACGAGGAAATTCTGGGGGCCATGATATTGTCGGAAGTCAACCTTTCCTATTATCAGGAACTGATGGCGGGGATGCGCAAGGCCATCGAACAGGGGCAATTGGAAACGTTTGTTGCCCAGACCCGGGCCCAGTGGGAAAAAGGGGATATTCCTCCCCTGTAACACCCCCTGAAAAGGCGCGGACCGGTGGCGTCGGACAAAACGAAAGGGAAACTGGCATGACACAGGATCAACGCGAAGCGGGGTTTGAAACCCTTGAAGGCCACCGGGAACGTCTCGCGGACACCTCTTTACGCCAATTGTTTGCACGCGATCCGCATCGGTTTGACACGTTTTCCGTTTCCGCAGCCGGTCTCTTGCTGGACTATTCCAAGAACCGGGTAGACGCGCCGGTCATGGACGCCCTGTTTTCCCTTGCCCGCACAGCGAAGCTGGAGCAGCGCCGTGACGCCATGTGGGCCGGGGAGCACATCAATTTTACCGAGGACAGGGCGGTGCAGCACATGGCCCTGCGCTACCGGGGTACTGACCCGGTATGGGTCGACGGCAGGGACGTGATGCCCGATGTCCGCGCCGTACTTGCTGCCATGAAGGTATTTTCGGACGGTGTGCGCAATGGATCGATAGCCGGCACCAACGGCGCAAAATTCACCGATGTGGTCAATATCGGAATCGGGGGATCCGACCTTGGCCCCGCCATGGTCACCCTGGCACTGGCCCCCTATGGGCGCAGCGATCTGCATGTGCACTATGTGTCAAATGTGGACGGGGCCCATATCGGAGACACGTTGAAAACCCTGTCGCCCGAAACGACCCTGTTCATCGTCGCGTCGAAAACATTTACCACCGATGAAACCATGACCAATGCCGGCACGGCACGCAGCTGGCTGGCTTCGGCTCTTGGCGAGCAGGCGGTTACGGACCATTTCGCGGCCCTTTCCACCAACATTGAAGCCTGCAAACGGTTCGGCATTGCCCAGGACCGGATTTTCGGTTTCTGGGACTGGGTGGGGGGGCGCTATTCGGTCTGGTCCGCCATCGGCCTGCCGGTGGCCATCGCCATCGGGTTTGACAATTTCGAGGAATTTCTGACCGGCGCCTGGGAAATGGACACCCATTTCCTGACGGCCCCGCTGGAAAGGAACATGCCGGTCATTCTGGGCCTTCTGGGTATATGGCACCGCAACATCATGGGCTATGCCACCCAGGCCATCCTGCCCTATGACCAGCGCCTGAGCCGGTTCGCCGCCTATCTGCAGCAGCAGGACATGGAGAGCAATGGCAAGCATGTCCGTGCTGATGGCATTCCCGTTTCCCGCGCCACCGGTCCCATTGTCTGGGGCGAGCCGGGCACCAATGGTCAGCACGCCTTTTATCAGCTGATTCATCAGGGAACCGACATCATCCCGTGTGATTTTCTGGTGGCAGCAATCCCCCATGAACATCTGGGACAGCATCATGCCAAGCTGGTGGCCAACTGTTTTGCCCAGTCCGAGGCCCTTATGCTGGGCAAGAACCTTGATGAAGTACATGCGGAACTGAAAGCGGCCGGCATGGACAAGGAAGCCGCAGCCCGCCTCGCCCCCCACAAGGTTTTTGAAGGCAACCGGCCGTCAAATACCCTGATCTATCGAATGCTGGATCCGCGAACCCTGGGCCGGATCATTGCCCTTTACGAACACAAGGTTTTTGTGCAGGGCACCATCTGGAACATCAATTCCTTTGACCAGTGGGGCGTAGAGCTGGGCAAGCAACTGGCCAGGGCCTTGCTGCCTGAAGTACTGGACCCCGCGGCCAGCGCCCCCCATGACAGTTCTACCCGCGGTCTGCTCGCGGCATTTCATCGGTTGCAGGAACAGAACTGACATTCTTTCCC
>JALWTJ010000561.1 GCA_027082895.1 Hyphomicrobiales bacterium
TGAACACCTTGTAGACGAGAATTTCCGTCGCCTTGGCCGGTCCCCCTTGCGTGACCGCGTGAATGATGCCGAACGTATCAAAGAAGGCGTAAACCACGTTGACCACCAGCAGGAAGAAGGTGGTGGGTGTGATCAGCGGAAATATGATGGTGAAAAACCGCTTGACCGGCCCCGCCCCGTCAATGGCGGCCGCCTCGATCAGCGATTTGGGGATGGACTGCATGGCGGCAATGAAGAACAGGAAATTGTAGGCAATCTGCTTCCACGCCGCGGCCATGATCACCAGCGCCATGGCCTGATCGCCATCCAGCTTGTAGTTCCAGTCGATGCCCACGAAATTGAGTACATAAACGAAAATGCCCAGCGTGGGGTCGAACATGAACACCCACAGGGCCCCGGCAATGACGGGGGCCACCGCATAGGGCCAGATCAGCAGGGTGCGATAGATCAGGGCCCCCTTCACGATCCGGTCCGCCATGGCCGCCAGAATCAGTGCAAAACCCATGGCAATGACCGCCACCATGAGGGAAAAGAACGCCGTCCGCCGGAAGGTGTCGAAATAGAGCTGGTCATGGGACAGGCTGATGAAATTGTCGAACCAGACGAAATCCGTGCTCAGCCCGAACGCATCCTGCAACAGCATGGACTGGTAGAGGGCCTGACTGGCCGGCCAGATGAAGAACACCAGCGTCACGATGATCTGGGGAGCAACCAGCAGATAGGGGAGAATGGATGTGCCGAAATGAACGCGTTTGAGCATGGGAGAAGCGCTTTCAGACTGTTCGATTCAGATCCGTGCAGGAAAACATGAGGGGAATTTTATGGGAAAGTACCGGTTCCGAACAGGGTCCGGAACCGGTTTGTTTCAGCAATCAACAGCTATGTTGCCACAGCCATGTTGCCAATGACGGCCTAGCTGTTGGCAGCCTCGAACTTGGCCAGCAGATCATTGCCCCGTGCCACGGCATCGTCCATGGCCTGCTTGGCCGTCTTGGAACCTGCCCATACGGCTTCCAGCTCTTCGTTGATGATGTCACGAATCTGCACGAAGTTGCCAAACCGCAGACCACGGGAATTGGGGGTCGGCGGATTGAGGCTGAGCTGCTTGATCGCCGTATCGGTTCCGGGGTTCTTTTCATAGAAACCCTGCTCACGGGACAGTTCGGAAGCTGCGGTCGTGATCGGCACATAGCCGGTTTCCTGATGCCACCAGGCCTGAACCTCGGGGCTTGACAGGTACTTCATGAACTCGGCAACGCCCTTGTAATGGTCGTCCGGCTGGCCGCGCAGCACCCACAGGGTTGCCCCGCCGATGATGGAGTTCTGCGGCTTGTCGGCAACCGCGGTATCCAGCGGCAGCATGCTCTGGCCGAAGTTGAACTTGGCCTGGGACACCATGGAGCCATAATAGGCCGAGGAGTTCATCCACATGCCGCATTCACCGCTGGTGAACAGGGACAGGGAATCGCCACGGCGCCCGCCATACTTGAAGATGCCGCTGGCCTGACTGTCCGCGATGGACTGGATGCGGTTGATCACGGCGTCATTGTTGAAGGTGAAGCGGGTATCAAGTCCGGCATAGCCGTTTTCCTTGGTGCCCATGGGAATGTTGTGCCAGGCACTGTAATTCTCGATCATCACCCAGGACTGCCAACCGAAGGAGTAGCCGCACTTCATGCCGCTGTCCAAAAGCTTCTGCGCATCGGCGTTCAACTCGTCCCATGTGGTCGGGGGACCATCGATTCCCGCCTTGGCAAACGCGTCCTTGTTGTACCACAGGACCGGCGTCGAGGAGTTGAAGGGCATGGACAGCAGATCGCCATCCGAGGTCTGGTAATAGGAGACCACCGCCGGCAGATAGGCCGACTGGTCAAAATCCATCCCCTGATCCTTCATCAGGTCGGTAATGGGATAAACGGCGCCCTTGGCCGCCATCATGGTTGCCGTGCCCACTTCGAACACCTGCACGATGTCGGGCTGCTGATGGGCGCGGAACGCGGCAACGGCAGCTGTCATGGTCTCGGTATAGTTGCCCTTGTAGGAGGGAACGACCTTGTATTCGCTCTGGCTGGCGTTGAAATCGGCGGCGATCTTGTCCACGCGTTCCCCGTTTGCACCGCCCATGGCATGCCACCACTGGATTTCGATCTGCGCATGGGCCGCCATGGGCATGCCACCCATGAGCGCAAGGGCAAGGGCCCCGACTGCGTATTTGCTGAGTTTCATGTTCTCTCTCCGTTTCACGTTTTTCAAACCTCCCGTTGCGCGACCGGAAATTTCAGGGCGCGCATCGCGAAGTTCAAGCCAGGGGTATCCACGTTTCCTTCTGCACCCGAAACGGGGACGGAACGCTCCGCCCGCTCCCGCGCCGACAATGCAAAGCCGGTCACGCGAACTTCCTGCAGCGGGCTTGTTGAACCGCCTGCGTGCAGGGCCATGGTTTCAGGCGCCGTTTGAAACAGGCGCACTCCCTTGTCAGCGAGATTGCGGTCAAATCGGCAGAAACGTCAAGCAAAAGTTCGAT
>JALWTJ010000562.1 GCA_027082895.1 Hyphomicrobiales bacterium
CTGCGAACGGGTCCGCATGAAGCCGTCAGCGGCCCACATGCTGGTGGATCAGGGGGACGCAGACCCGTTTCTGGAACAGGAACTGCATCCGCACCTGCTGGAGGACGCGGCGCAGAAAGCCGGACAGAAACTGACCCTGCGCCGTCAGCCGGGCTATGATCATTCCTATTATTTCATCCAGACCTTCATCGACGATCATTTGCGCCACCATGCAGAAGAGCTGAGCTGAGGCCGGCCGCGGCCCCTCACGGCCGCCTGCGATGCTTCAGGCCTCGTCGGTGCCAAGACAGGCGCGATAATATGCGCTCAGTTCCGGGCCAAGGGGGGAGGATTTTCGGGTTGTCTGGTCCATGGCCACGATGACGCTGTCACAGACCGCCACGCATTTCTGCTGAAAGTACATGGCCTGAAACAGGTCGAACGAAGAATTTCCCACCCGGGAAACCTTCGAGCCCACATGCACATTTCCCGGCCAGTTCAACTCCCCCAGAAAGTCGATGGCAATTCTTGCAACCACAAACTGGGTGTTGGGCGAAAGCCCGGGATGTTCGGGGCCGAACAGGAATTCGACCCGTGCCGCCTCGAACAGGGTGGCAAAAATGGCATTGTTGACGTGGCCGACAGCATCGGTATCGGCGAAACGCAATTGCTGGCGGCTCTGGAACGTAAAATTCTCAAGCGCCGGAAGTTCCTGGGGACGGCTCATAGGGCCCTCTAACAGGGATAGGGCACGCTTTCAATTGGCGCGCCCCGGATTGCACCCCTGTTTGTATCCCCACCGGGTACCATCCTAAACCTGCGGGATGTCGAACCGCTCAATGAAACGCTCGCAATAAGCTACCAGATTCGGATGGGATTTTACCGAGAACGCTGCCGGACGGGTGCTGGAGCGGGGCACCAGATTGTTGATGAGGAAGGCGAACAGGATGGCATCCAGCGAAGCGGGACGATCGCCAAAGAAGAACGGCTTGTCGCCCAGATAGTCGGAAATGGCCTTAATATCGGCGGCCCCGAAGGCATAAATTTCATCCGGCGTGTGGCGGCCCAGCCCCTGCCCGTAAAGGTTGCGCCGGATATCCTTCTGGATCTTGTTGAACACGATCTTGCGCATGGGGGCCGGAATGGCGGAAAAAAACTCCTCGCGCACATAATCGGCATTCATGATCCAGCGGTCAAAGACCCCGACCCAGTAAAGGTGATCCTCGCAAAGGGCGCGAAAACTCAGGGTCACCGCGCGTTGCTCCGGTGTCAGGTGCCCGTCAAAATCCACCTGTTTTTCCCGTTCAAGATAGAGCTGGATATGGCTTGAATCCGGGATTGTCCGGTTCCCGTCAATCAGGACCGGCAGCTTGTTCTTTGGTGCCTTGCGCGGGTCGCCAGGCACGAATTCATAGTCCAGTCCGCTCATCTGCATCAGGGCAATGGCCTTCATGGAAAAGGGGGAGGGGCTTATCAGGCCCATGGCGGGGGAAAAAACGATCAGTTTAAGCATATCGGTGCAGGCTTCCTTGATGTGCCAATGCAATTGGCCATTGAAATTTGAGGTTCCCCCATGCCCTAACACGGATCATACTGACAGCATGATGTCAGGAGTGAACAGGTAAAAAAAATGCGCCGTGCCGACAGGTTGTTGCAGATCATCCAGATACTGAGGCGGGAAGACCGGCCGGTTACCTGCGCCCGCATGGCCGAGGAACTGGAAGTGTCCGAGCGGACCCTTTACCGGGACATGGTCTCCCTGCAGGCCAGCGGCGTTCCGGTCCGTGGAGAGGCCGGCATCGGCTATGTGCTTGAGGACGGCTATCAATTGCCCCCGCTGATGTTCAGTGAAAGTGAACTGGAAGCGATCATGCTGGGCGCGCGCATGGTGGAGGGGCGGGTAGATGAAGACCTTTCCCGTGCAGCCCGGGATGTGGTGGCCAAGATCAGTACCATTCTGCCCCCTGCCCTTAAGCCTGCCCTGCTGGAAACGCCCCTGTTTGCCCCGCACTGGGCGACCCCGCGCCCGCACCATTTCGACATGGCGGACCTGCGCGCAGCGATCCGGGGAGAACGAGAAGTGCAGATTGATTATGTGGCCCTTGACGGGGCGAAAAGCACGCGAATCATCTGGCCCTTTTCCATCGGCCTGTTTCCCGATGCCAACATGATCACCGCCTGGTGCACGCTCAGGGAGGATTTCCGGCACTTCCGCACCGACGGCATCCGGAAGATGACTGTGCTGGAAACGGCCATGGGGCAGCGGCGGTCCCGGTTGTTTCACCTGTGGAAGAAAACGGAGTTTGCCAATACGGGCGACCCGAAAAGGCGCTCCGGCGCCCGTATAGCCGGGGTGAAATGACCACGAAGAACTGTTTGAGCGGTCTGCCTTTTCATTGCCATCAGAGTGTGGCATCTAACCGGTGATACCATACCTGAACGGCGGGAAAAACTCATGGCCATACGGCAACATGTGGGCGATTTGCCCAATCTGGACAATTACGGGCGCGAAGTGGCGATCGACACCGAAACCATGGGGCTGGTTACCCGCAGGGACCGCTTGTGCGTGGTGCAACTGTCCCCCGGAGACGGTGATGCGGACGTGGTACAGATCCTGCCCGGACAGACCGACGCCCCCAATCTGAAGAAATTGCTGGGAGATTCCAGCGTCACCAAGATCTTTCATTTTGCCCGTTTCGACATGGCCGCACTGGAAAACCATTTCGGGGTCAAGGTGGGGCCTGTCTATTGCACAAAGATTGCCTCCAAACTGGCCCGCACCTACACGGACAGGCACGGGCTGAAAGACCTGTGCCGCGAACTGCTGGGGGTGGAAATTTCCAAGCAGCAGCAAAGCTCGGACTGGGGTGCGGAGGATCTGAGCCGGGCCCAGACCGAATATGCGGCCTCCGACGTCCTGCACCTGCACGATCTGAAGCGGCATCTGGAACTGATGCTGGTGCGGGAGGGCCGGCAGGAACTTGCCCGCAAGAGCATGGACTTTCTTGAAACACGGGTCGCGCTCGATCTGGCGGGGTGGGACGAAACCGACATTTTCGCGCATAGCTGATCGTTTTTTCATGGGTGTTGCACCACAGGCAGATCTGGGAACAGGGGATGCCGAACGGCGTCGGAAAACCTTTCTGAGGCTGGCGCGGCGCAACCGGCTGGTAGGGATTCTGCGCTGGAGTATCCCGGGCATCGGGCTGCTGGTCGCCGGTGTGCTGGTGGTGCAGATCATCCTGACCAACATGGCGCGGGACTATGGCATTTCAGGCCTTGGAATCGACAAGGGTCAGGTGATCATTGATGCACCGCGATACGGGGGCAATCTGCCCGATGGCTCACGCTACGAGGTTTCGGCAGAAGTGGCCCGGGTCCACATCGATGCAACGGACATGTTCGACCTGGAAAAGGCCCGCATCACCATTACCCAGCCGGACGGCTACCAGATGGTAGCCAGTGCCGGGGAGGCGTTGCTGGATCTGGGGCGGCAGACCGTCCGGGTGCCCGGCCTCATGCAGACACGGGACAGCAAGAACGTGACCGGCGAATTGCGCGACACGCTAATCGACTGGAACACGCAGACCCTGCAGGCTGACGGGCCGGTGGCGTTCGACTTTTCCGACGGGGCGCGCATTCAGGGCCGGTCCCTCACCTATGATGCAGCCAGCAGAAGCTGGGATTTTGCCGGGGCCGTCTATACGGTTCCGGGTGACGGGGAGAGGTGACATGCCGGGCTTTTTGAAACGTTTGAGCATGTCTGGCCCCGGCCCGGTGCTGATCGGGCTGGCACGCGTACTGTTTTTCGCAACTGTCGTGGCCCTTGCCGCCCTGTCCGCTCCCACCCGTTCCAACGCCCAGGCCAGCAAGGCGACCCGGATCACCGCCGACCGGTTCGTGGTGCGCGAGAGCGAAGGCCAATCCCGTTTCACGGGCAACGTGGTGGTTACCCAGCCCGGCCTGAAAGTGCTGGCCGACGAGGTGGTGGTCCATTTCGGCGCCGGGGGAACAAGTGACGTCAAAAGCTTTGAAGCGGTGGGCAATGTGCGGATCGAAACGGAAACCCAGGTGGCGTCGGGGGAAAGGGCGGTCTATGATCCGGACACGCGAATCCTGAAACTGACCGGCAATGTCCTTCTCATCAATGACAGCGGCACGGTCAATGCGGGAACGCTGCGCATTGACCTGACAAGAAATGTCACCGAATTTTCCTCCGGAGGTGACGGTGGACGGGTGACAGGACTGTTCGGTTCGGGCAGTTAGGAGATGAATCTTGCCCACCGGGAGCCACCAGACCGGCAAGCCGGGGCGGATGGGGACAGCAAAGCGGGCAAACCAGGAACGGGCGGGGCAAATTGGCCGGAACCGAAATTGATCAGACCGGGTGGCTGGTGGCCCAGGGTATCCAGAAATCCTTCGGTCAGAAAAGCGTTGTCCGGGACGTGTCGCTGGCGGTGCGCCGGGGCGAAGCCGTCGGCCTTCTGGGGCCAAACGGGGCCGGCAAGACCACCGTTTTCACCATCATCATGGGACTGGTCAAACCGGACAGGGGAAAGATCCTCCTGGACGGTCGTTCCATTACCCGCCTGCCCCTTTTCCAGCGCGGACGGCTGGGAATCGGCTATCTGCCGCAGGAACCTTCGATCTTTCGCGGCATGAGCGTGAAGGACAACATCCTTGCCATCCTTGAAGGCACCATCGGTTCGCGCAGGAAACGCGCGCAACGGCTGGAGGAACTGCTGGCGGAATTCTCCATTGCCCATCTCAGGGATGCCAATGCCCTGTCCCTTTCCGGCGGTGAACGGCGGCGGGTGGAAATTGCCCGGGCCCTGGCTTCGGATCCGGTCATCATGCTGCTGGATGAACCGTTTGCCGGGGTCGATCCGATCGCGGTGGCCGAAATCCAGGGACTGATCCGCCACCTGACCCGGCGCAATATCGGGGTTCTGATTACCGACCATTCCGTGCGCGAGACCCTCGGACTGGTGGACCGGGCCTATCTCATTCACAGCGGAACGGTAATGATCCAGGGCACACCGGCCACCATTGCCAATGATCCGGACGCCCGCCGGGTCTATCTGGGGGAAAATTTCTCCCTTTCCTGAGAGCAGGCCATGCTTTCCCGGCGGCCGTTGCCCATGGTGGCCGGCATGTTTGGCACAAAACTTGTATGCAGCGGCAAGTGCGCCGCTTGAACCGGCACGACAAATCATGTTTTGTGCGCCTGTACAATGGTGCCGCGGCGATTCCCTTTTCTGCCTGCCCATCCCTTTTTCGGAGACCCTGATGGCCCTGACCCCACGGCTGGAAATCAGACAGACCCAGAGTCTCAGCCTGACCCCGCAGCTGATGCAATCCATCAAGCTGCTGCAACTCTCCCATCTGGACCTGAACCGGTTCGTGGAAGAGGAACTGCTGGCCAACCCGCTGCTGGAGCGGGCCGATCCGGCAGCTGGTACAGGTGAAACGGAAGAAGGGGTACCGCTGCCGCCGGAAAATTCCGGCGACGTGACGAGTGAGGCCGTTGATCCGGATCACATGCGCAGCGCCATTGATATTGCGGGGGAACTGGATACGGACGTGGCCAATATCTATCCCGAGCAGGTAGGACAGGACTCCCTTTCCCAGTCCCGCGGCGAAACGGGCAGTCCGCTGCTGGCGGGCCGGTCCGAGGGAGCGGATATCGAGCAGTATGTGGCGGAGCAGGTGTCCCTTGCCGGTCACCTGCACGAACAGGCCGGGCTTCTGGTGGACAATGAGGGCGATCTTCTTGTCGCGCGCAACCTGATCGACAATCTGGATGAGGCCGGCTATCTGCGCATCGATACGGAAACCCTTGCCCGGCAGATGGGAACGGACATTCCGCATATTGAAGCGGTGCTGGCCCGGATGCAGAAAGCGGAACCGGCAGGGGTGTTTGCCCGTGATCTGAAGGAATGCCTGGCGCTGCAGCTCAGGGAAAAGAACCGGCTTGACCCGATGATGGAACAGCTGCTGGAACGTCTGGATCTGGTGGCGGCCCATGATCTTGACCGGCTGAAACGGGAGATCGGGGCCAGCACGGAAGACCTGGCGGGCATGCTGGAAGACATCCGGCAACTGGATCCCCGGCCGGGGCGGGCCTATGACGGGGCACCGCTGCAGGCAGTGGTCCCCGATGTTTTCGTCACGGAGGGAGCGAACGGGGAGTGGCAGGTGGAACTGAACACCGACGTGCTGCCCCGGGTACTGGTGGACCGGGCCTATTATGCCACGGTAACGGGGCAGGCCCGGGACAAGAAGGAAAAGACCTTCCTTGTCGACTGTCTGCAGAGCGCCAACTGGCTGATCAAGAGCCTGGACCAGCGGGCACAGACCATCCTGAAGGTAGCCACCGAAATCGTGAAGATGCAGGACGGTTTCCTGACCCACGGGGTATCCCATCTGCGGCCCATGACCCTGAAGAACGTGGCAGACGCGATACAGATGCATGAAAGCACCGTTTCCCGGGTGACCGCTAACAAGTACATGGCCACCCATCGGGGGGTGTTCGAGATGAAATATTTCTTCACTTCGGCCCTGAGTTCCAGCGACGGGGGGGAGGATGCCTCGGCGCAAACCGTCAAGCATCTGATTGCCCGGCTGATCGAAAAAGAGACGGCACAAACCATTCTTTCGGATGACAAGATTGCCGAAATTCTGGACAGAACCCACGGGATTGAGGTAGCACGGCGAACTGTGGCAAAATATCGCGAAGGGCTGAACATTCCCTCCTCCGTCATCCGGAGGCGCCAGAAAAGAAACGCCATTCCAACAGGTTAGGTATATGGCGGGGCGCCACTTCCCTGCTTCACGCCCATCTCACTTTTGCGGAAAAAAAGGCCGTCAAGCCTATCATTGGGGCAATTGCATCCCCAAATAGATTGCGTGACCAACAGGCGAAGGGGTAGTCTTGAGCCGTCGGAAAGCCGGTAATGCGGGGTTCTGATTCGAAATTGCTCCATCAACCACCAACTGGGAGGCGAGAGACATGAATTTGCGCGTTTCTGGAAAAAACATGGATGTGGGAGATGCCTTACGTTCCACGGCCCAGAGCCGTCTGGATGATGTGGTGGGGAAATATTTCGACGGAGGCTATGAAGGCCACCTGACCTTCGAGAAGGAAGGCGGAGGCTATCGCAGTGACCTGGTGCTGCATCTGGATACGGGCGCCATGCTGCGGGCCCATGCCACGGCCGGCGATGCCGTTTCGGCCTTTCAGACCACCGCCGATCATATCGAAAAACGTCTGCGACGTTACAAGCGCAAGCTGAAAAGCCGCCGCAAGAAAGGCGCGGGTACTCCCGACATCATGGCCCAGTCCTATGTGCTGGACTCCCCGGACAATCACGAAGAGGTGGCCGAGGATTTCAGCCCCCCCATCATTGCCCAGAGCGGGGCGTCGCTTTCACGCATGAGCGTGGGGGAGGCGGTGATGGAACTGGACCTTTCCCAGTCCGATGTGCAGGTATTTCTTAATGCTGGACATGGGGGTATGAATGTGGTTTATCGCCGGGCCGACGGCAATATCGTCTGGATCGATCCTGAACTTCCCTGACGACATCTGAATCTTCTGCCGTTGATTCATCAACCTTTTTCAATGATCGAGGCCCGGGAATGGAACTCGCCGATATTCTCTTGAAGGACTGCGTCGTTGGCTGTGCCAAGGTGACCAGCAAGCGGCAGTTGCTGCAATTGTTTGCCCAGAAGGCCCATGAATCCATGGGTCTGGATGCCCAATTGGTGTTTGAAACCCTGATGAACCGGGAAAAACTGGGTTCCACGGGCCTGGGCAACGGCATTGCCATTCCCCATGGCAAGATTGCGGGCCTGTCGCGGGTGCTGGCCGTGTTCGTGCGTCTGGATACGCCGATCGAGTTCGATTCGGTGGATGACCAGCCGGTGGATCTGGCCATGATGCTTCTGGCGCCAGAGGGCGCGGGGGCCGATCACCTGAAGGCCCTGGCCCGCGTGGCCCGCCTGCTGCGCACGGAAAGCCTGGTGGAAAGCCTGCGCAATTCACGGGAATGTTCGGAAATTCATGCGCTTCTGACGGCTCCCCTGAGCGACAGCGCGGCGGCCTGATCACCCTGTGAATGCCAAGGGCCTGTGCCCTTTGTACCAAGAAATGCGGCACAAGGCGCCGCTATCCTGCATTCTGCGGGAAATGCCGGGCAGGTTGCCGGGTGGCACGATCAGTGCCGCACTCCCACAATCCGCTCGTTATCCGCGAACCACTGGTCCACTGCTTCCTGGCGGTCGGCCACCAGTTCCAGGGTGCCATCCGCACCCATGACCATGAGAAAATGCAATTCGGCGGGCATGGTGGCCGCTTCGGGCAAAAACCGGGACAGGTCACGGGCGGTAATGGAGCGCACGAACACCACTTCCCCGGCACCAAGAGCGGCAAACTCGGCCGCACTCAGGTGCCGCAGGGGGTGAGGGGGCGCTTCGTGATGGTTTGCAGGCACCGGGTTCTTGACCTTGTCGTGGGCCTGGCAATCGGTTGACTGGCTCATTTCATTCTCCATTTCATTACGGCAGGCATGCCGGTCTGGCATGCAGCATGGCATGGGCATATGGCGGCAGCGACCCGACCGATGATCCAGGCGCATGTTACCGGGAAAGGCTCCGACGCATCGGCCATGCCTTCGCAGCCGAAAAATCTATTTGCTGTCGCCAGACGGCGCGTCACCGGTCCGGATCTCGATCTTGCGGCTGGGCTTGACCATGCGTGGCCGCTCAACGTCAATCATCAGCATGCCATCCTTCAGGGTGGCGCCTGTGACGTTCATGCCATCGGCCAGCAGAAAATTGCGCTTGAACTGACGGGTGGCAATGCCCCTGTGCAGAAATTCGCGGTTTTCGCTCTGCTTGTGGCAACCGGAAACCTTGATCTGGTCGCGTTCGAAGGTGATTTCGATCTCGTCACGCGCGAAGCCGGCGACGGCGATGGTGATCTGGTAGATCTGGGCCTCCGGCGTGTCGGGCAGGCGCTCGATATTATAGGGAGGATAACCATCGGCAGACTTTGCCATCTGGTCGATACGCTCCTCGAAGCTGTCAAAGCCCAGCATGAAAGGGGCGGAAAGAAGAGACAAGCGTGACATGTTTTTTCGTCCTCACGATCTGGGCTGCCGAAAATGGCGGCGGCCTGAAGGTTCAAAAGCGACGCGGCTCCCATCTCCGACCTGACACGCAGCATCGGGAGAAACCGGCTGATGGAAGAAATATGGAGAGGGGAAGGCCGGGATTCAAGGGTCGGGATTCAAGAGCCGAGATTCTGTAGCCGAGATTCTGGGGCCAAGATTCTGGGGAGCAGCGATTCAGGAGCGCAACGCGGAATCAACCTGTGCAGCATGGGGGATGGCGGGCTGGGCTCCGGGTTTCAGGCAGGCAAGGGCGCCCGCGGTCACGGCCCGGGTCATGGCCTGTTCCAGATCCAGCCCCCTGTCCAGCCCCGCAGCAAGGTAACCGCAGAACGTATCCCCGGCGCCCACGGTATCAACGGGGGTAATCGGGGGCGCGGCAACGGAAAGGCTCTGCCCCTTCATGAAGGCCATGGCTCCCCTTGCGCCAAGGGTAACAATCAGCGCCGCATCGTTCGTTCTTGCCCACAGGGCGGCCCGGTCCTGCCAATCCGGATCGTCTTCACCGGTCCCCGCCAGCACGGCAAACTCGGTTTCATTGGCCACCACAATGTCGGCCATGGGGGCAAGGCGGGGTGTGTCCGGGGTAATGGGGGCGATATTGAGCAGGGTCCGGATTCCCCTGTTGCGTGCTTCACCAAGGGCCGTTTCCAGACTGTCCGCCGGCACTTCCTGCACCATGACCAGCGTGTCGCCCCGATCCATGCCAGCAACGCAGTTTCCGGCTATGGCCCGGTCCACGCCGCTATTGGCACCGGGCACGATGACAATGACATTCTCACCCTGCCCGTCCACGAGAATGAGAGCGATGCCAATGGAATCTTCAAGGGATTTCACCGCATCAAGATCCATGCCCGACGCTTCGAGCTCGGCCAGGGCGGGCG
>JALWTJ010000563.1 GCA_027082895.1 Hyphomicrobiales bacterium
CCTGAGAACCGCGCGATCCTGTTGTCCGAACTCTGTACCCGGGCGCAGGATCGGGCAGGTGAATGAGCAAGGAAAGGCAAAAAAATGAGACCTGATATCAAGAACGCAGTAGCAGGTGGTGCCGCCGGTACCATCGTCATGACCCTGATGATGATGTTCGTGGCCCCCCTGATGACGGGGCAGCCCATGGATATCGCGGCCATGCTGGGCACCATGGTCGGCGGATACACCATGGGCATGCTGGCCCATATCATGATGGGTGTGATCGTGTTCCCGCTTGTCTATGTGTTCATCCTTTATGAACGGCTGCCCGGCACCCCGCTGCTCCGCGGGCTGATCTGGGGCATCATCCTGTGGGTTCTGGCCGCAACCATGGTCATGCCCATGGCCGGAGGGGGCTTCCTGATGTCCAACCTTGGGGGGGCAATGGCCCTTCTGGCCTCCCTGATGGGGCACCTGGTATATGGGGGCCTTCTGGGCGCCATTGCCGGGGACGGGGCTCATTCCCCCGCTACTGCCTGATTTTTCGGGCAGACGATTTTCTCCCGGACGCCGCTTCGCCCCGAACAATCGGAGCGGGGCGGCGTCGTGCCGATGACAGCGCAACACCGGACAACCGGCAGGCAGGAAGAACAACCAGGCGGAAAGAACAATCGGGACAGGTGGGAAGGATAATTGGTCGGAGTAGCAGGATTCGAACCTGCGACCCCCACGTTCCGAACATGGTACGCTACCAGACTGCGCTATACTCCGAAACCAATTATCGAGGGGATATATAATCCCCATTTTTGCTCAGTTCAAGCGCATAAATCGGAACGCTTAACATGTTGATTGCATCTGCCAATCAGTGTACCAACGCCTCCGGATGGGGCGTAGCCAAGTGGTAAGGCACCGGTTTTTGGTATCGGCATTCGCAGGTTCGATCCCTGCCGCCCCAGCCATCCTTCCCCGGCCACCTTTCCCATTCCTTTGGTCCATATGTGCCGGAAGCTGCCTGCCTGTCTCTGCCTGACGGCCCCGCATTCAGCCCGTTTCTGACCTGACAAGCCTGCGTTCGCCCGCGCCCCTTTTTCAGGACTTGCGCCCGGACGGCCATCCGCAAAACCCCGGAAATCCGGAAGATTCTACTCTCTTTTGATCGCAATTCCGTTTCCCGTTGACATCCCGTATTGGTGTGCTATTGTACTAACACACTAACAGGGCATGTACACGATGGACTGGAACAATTCGCAACCCATTTTCCTGCAGATCCGGCAGCAGCTGATCCAGATGATTCTGGCAGGAGACGGGGACACGGAAACTCCCTTGCCTTCGGTCCGGCGCATTTCGGCGGATTTCGCGGTCAATCCGCTCACGGTCACCAAGTCCTACCAGTCCCTGGTGGACCTGGGAATCGTGGAGAAACGCCGCGGCCTTGGCATGTTTTTGCGGCCCGATGCCCGGGAAAAACTCAAGCTGCACGAACGGGAAAGTTTCCTGAAGGACGACTGGCCCCCCATTCTCAACCGGATCCGGTTCCTGGAACTGGATCTGTCCGACCTGCTGAACGCTCAAGACACGGGAAACAACGAAGATGCATGATGGTGCGAACATAATCGAGGTGAGGGGGCTGTCCAAGAAGTTCGGGGCATCCCGCGTATTGCACGGGATCGACTTTTCCGTTCCCAGCGGCCGCATTTACGGCCTGATCGGGCATAACGGAGCGGGAAAGACCACCGCCATCAATGCCATTCTCGGCCTGACCGATTATGAGGGCAACGTTTCCGTGCTGGGCCGCGAGCCCTATCGCAACCGGCCCGAACTGATGAAGGATGTGGCCTTCATTTCCGACGTGGCCAGCCTGCCCCGTTTCCTGCGGGTCAGTGAACTGCTGGACCTGATGGTCCACCTGCACCCCAATTTCGTGCTGGCCCGTGCCGCCGAACTGATTGCCGACACCGACATCCGGCTGTCGTCCCGCATCCGGACCCTGTCCAAGGGCATGATGGCGCAACTGCATCTGGCCATCGTCATGGCCATCAATGCCCGCCTGCTGGTGCTGGACGAGCCCACCCTTGGCCTGGACATCACCTTTCGCAAGAGGTTTTACCGCCGGCTGGTGGAGGATTACATGGACGACAACCGTTCCATCCTCATCACCACCCACCAGGTGGATGAAATCGAGTTTCTACTGACCGACCTGATATTTCTCAGAAAAGGACGGATCATTCTGAACGCGGACATGGACCGGATTGCCTCCCGGTTCACCCAGATCGTCGTGTCCCCCGATATGGTGGCGGCAGCCGAGGCGGAAAGACCGGTATTCCGTGTCGTTCAACTGGGACAGAACATCATGATCTTTGACGGGCTGGACCCGGCAAGGGCCCGGGAATTCGGGCATGTGACAACCCCGTCGGTCAGTGACCTGTTCGTGGCCCTGATGGAAACCCCCAACTCGGAATCTGGAGTGGAAAAATGAGTGCCTACGATCTTCGCGCCGCCGCAACCCTGATGAAAAAGGAACTGATCGAGCACAAGGCCGCCTTCATCTATGTGCCCGGCATCCTTATCGGGGTGGCTGTTCTCACCTTCTTTGCCGCCACCTGGAGCAATGGTGGCGCGCTGAAAGAAATACAGGTGACCTCGGAAATTTCAGGCAAGCTCGACCTGTTCAATGTCCTTTATGCCGGCTCCATCATGGCCTGGATGGGATATCTCAGTCTGATGCTGTTTTTCTATTTTGCCGGTTCGTTTTCCGCCGACAGCAAGAACAATGCCCTGCTGTTCTGGAAGTCACTGCCCGTGTCCGATTTCGAGATCATGGCCACCAAGACCATCACCGGCATAACCCTTCTTCCCATGATCATCTTCGGCTGGGCCCTTGTCACTGCCCTTGCCGCAACCATTGCCCTCAATGCCCTGGCATCAATCTCCCCCCTGATCGCATCCCTGAACAAGGGGGTGAGCATCTGGACCATGATCAACCTGGAGATTTCGGCCATGGTTTTTGTCGGTGTGACCCTGTTGTGGCAGCTTCCCCTTTACGTCTTTGTCGGCCTTCTGGGCACGTTGCTGCGCGGCTGGGCGGTTCCCGCCTTTGTCCTGATCCTGTTCATGCTCTCGGCACTGGAAGGCATCATCTTCTTCACGCCGGAGGGGTATTTCTCCACCCTGGTGGAGAACCGGATCGGGGCAACCTTCGACATTGTCGGCCAGATGGGGGAAGCCATGGGCATGCGGGGGCCGGAGAACCTGGCCGACATGGTGGCCGCGGGCTCCTTCGTGCCCGACTTCCTCGCCCGCATCAACTGGACCAGCATGGTGCTGGGCTGGTTCGTCGCCCTGGCCTTTGTCTGGCTGGCCAGCGAGGTGCGCCGCCGCCAGTTGGCGGACTGACGAAAACCGACTTTGCCTGCGAACAATCCTGTTGATCTGCGCCTTTGCCATGGGTGCGGGCCGGCCACACGCGTCAATGCAAACAATAATGAAACGCAAACAACAATGAATGGAATTGAAAATGTTCAGGAATCTGTCCATCAGGAAACGATCTGCCACCGTCGGCATCATGATCATTCTGGCCTATGCCATGCTGACCTATACCATCACCAACAATCTGGTGCTGGGAATTGTCACCGACCTGATTGCAGGATTTGCGGTTATTCTCATTCCCGTCCTGATGCTGCCCTTGTTTGCAACCGATGAAACCCGGGGACTGAACCTTGCCTATATGGGGGCCCGCTTCATCGAGGGCGGTTTGATGGTGGCCGGTGGCGTCATGCTGGCCATCCCTTCGCTGCAGCCCTATCGCAACAGCATCTATGAGTTTGTCCATATCTGGTTTTTCATCGCCGGTGCCATATATTTTTACATCCTGCTATACCGGACACGGATCGTGCCGCCCTATATCGCGGCATGGGGTTTCTTTGCCGCCCTTGCCCTGTTGCTGATGATGGTCCTGAACATGCTGTCCATTTCCAGCCCGTTTCTGGCCGTCCTGGTGCTGCCCATTGTTCTGAACGAACTGTATCTGGCCATCTGGCTGATGCTGAAGGGGTTCAGATCGCCCGCCGCCCGCTGATGCGCCGGCCCGTCTTTCCCGGATCGCTTCACGCCGTTGCACGGCAAGGGGGCAAATCCGGGCGCGGCCGGCAGTCCGGGGGTTCCCTGCACACCCGGACCGGCCGGCCGTTTCAAATGTCCATCAAAAGCATTCCTCTGTATCTTTCCCGTCAGCAGGAAGCTTTTCATGGCATGGACAGGCGCCCCCAAGGGCGCCTGTTTCCCGTTTCAGGCGGGCGTTCATGGGGACAAGAATCCGAAAATTCAAGAATTATTCGTGCGTTTTCAAGGCGTTATGAAAATGAATGTATTCTGAATGGGCCTGTCAGCGTCGGTTCAAGGGCAGTGGCGCATAAAGGGGCCATCAACACGGGATCAACCACTTGCAGGAACCATCATCATGAACGCCAATCTCAAGAACCTTATCGCTGCATCCGTCGCCGGGCTCGTCATCCTTGGCGCTGCTGCCTTCACCATCTCCCCGGCCATGGCCGCCGGCTATGACGTAGGCCGCGCCGGGCAGGTGGTAAATGTTGCCTCCTGGGATGTGCTCAATGTCCGTAAATGGCCCGCCGCCTATTCGCAAAAGATCGGCGCCTTTGCCAACGGCACCTATGTCTATATCGAACGCTGCATCGTCAAGCAGTACGGATCGGACTGGTGCAAGGTTGGTCGCGACACCACCTATGGCTGGGTCAACTCCCGCTACCTGGCCCTGGTACCGGCAAGCTGAAGCCTTCTTTTTTCTCCGTGACCTCCCATGCATGCCTTTTGATTACCTGACCTCCTATCCTCCCGCCTCATCGAGGCATTGACTTTGCTCCGCTTTTGTTTTCCCTCAACAGGATCAACAAGGCGGAGCTTTTTTCATGTCCCCAAATCCCGTTCTGGCTCATCTGGTGCGCAACAACTGGATGGAAAACCGCTATCGCGGAGCTTTCTGCGTGGCCGACCCTTCCGGCAGGATCCTCTGGTCCGCCGGAGATATCGTGCGGGACATTTTCCCCCGCTCTGCGCTCAAGTCCCTGCAGTCCGTTGCCCTGTTCCGGTCGGGGGCGGTGGAACGGTTCGCCCTTGATTCCCTGGATATCGCCATTGCCAGCGCTTCCCATCTGGGTGAACCCGAACATGTGCGTGCCGTCCGCAATTTTCTGGAAAAGATCGGCTGTTCAGAGGATGATTTTGAATGCGGCAGCCATCCCCCGACGGACCGGACGGCGCGAAAGGCACTGGCCGCAAGCGGCGTTTCCCCTTCACAGGTACACAATAACTGCTCGGGCAAGCATGCCGGCATGCTCGCAGTGGCCCGGGCCCTCGATGTGCCGGTCAAGGGCTATTCGCGCCCCGACCATCCGGTGCAAAAGCTCGTTCGGGCCTGTATTCAGGACGTTGCAGGGGTGGAACTGGCGGCGGAGAAATGCGGCACTGACGGCTGCTCGCTGCCTGCCTGGGCCCTGTCCCTTCACGCATTGGCCACCGGTTTTGCCCGCGCGGCAACGGGTGAAGGACTGTCGGAGCAGACCGCAGCGGCGACCCGTGCCATTGTCGGGGCGGCCACCTCCCATCCCTTCCTGATTGCGGGAACCGATGCCTTTGATACCGATGCCATGGCGGCCTTTGGCGGAAATCTCATGTCCAAGGGCGGCGCCGAAGGCGTCTTTTGCGGTTCCCTTCCACAACTCGGTCTGGGATATGCCCTGAAATGCGACGATGGCAACATGCAGGCTGCCGAAACCATGGCCGCCCGCCTGTTGCTGGAAATTGCCCGGCCGGATGAACGCCAGAAAGCGTTTCTCTTGGCGCGCAGCCAAAAGACCCTGAAGAACTGGCGGGGCCTTGAAGTGGCAACCCTTCAGGCTGTGGGGTTCGGGCATCTGGCTGACCCTGATGCCTGATCGGGCCGACACAGAGGAAGACCTTCGCCTTTTCAGCCGTCCGAATTGTTGCTGACAGACAGTTGCGGGTAGCGCCCGGCGTCCCGGATCAGATCGACCGATACCAGCTTTTCCCATTCCATGGCTCCAAGAGCGCTGCGCCGCGCTCCGCTGATCTGATTGCCCGAGATACGGGCATTTCCGGCCCCGTCAGCCACGCTTACCCCGATGCCGATATCCACGTCGCGCACCAGATTGTTCGTCACCATCACATCACGCAGAAACGGTCCCCAGCCCGCGGCAATTCCGATACCGGGAACCTTTTCCACCACGTTGCCCGCAATGGCGCTGTCCGCTTCTGCCAGTATCCCGACCGGCCGCGTGTCCGGGTTGGTGGGAGAAAAGGGCAGGATGTTGCGCACGATATTATCGGAGCACACCGCCAGCCGTCCCCCGTCATCAAAATTGGTCATGGAAATGCCCGTGGCCGCCCCGTCCACCAGATTGCCCGATATGATGGAGCCGGAAAAGGCGAACTCGGAAAAGATCGCCACCTCGGAACTGTCGGTGCACTGGTTGCCGCGAATGATGGTGTTGTTGGTGGAATTGGCCCGGATGGCCGAAAGGGCACACCCGGTAATGGTATTGTCCGCTACCACCACCTCGTCGGCCTGAAAGATGTTGATGCCGTTGCCATTCTGCCCGTCCCCCCAGTCGCTTTTGACGTCTGAAACCGTGTTGGCGGTCACGATGCTGCCATCCCGGCCGTTTTCGTAGCGCCACACCCGGATGCCCCCGTTTCCCATGCCCGTAAAACGGTTACCCGAAATCAGCACGGCAGAACTGTCCTGAACGTGCAGGCCGACAAAGCCCAGCCCGGAGAAGTCGCAGTCCCGGACACGTCCGGAACAGCGCTCCAGCCACACCCCGTTCCCCTCGAACCGGCGGAAGGCGCAATCGGCAATGGTGACATTGGTGCATGCCTCCAGATAGATCAGATGGGCGTCTTCACGTCGTTCCGTGGGGGATTGCTGTTCGAAGCCGAGTCCTTCGATCGTCAGACTGTTCTGTTCACTGGCCACCAGGACGGAAGCACTGCCCGGCGCAACCAGAATGCTGGCGCCCGGCACCCCCACCATGCGGCATCCGGACGGCACCCGCACCTCCTGCACCATATAGCGGCCCGCGCCGATCACCAGCGCGAACCCCAGCCGCGCCGCATCATCCAGCGCGTTCTGCAACAGGTCGGACTGATCACTGGTGGAGTCCGGGACCAGCCCGTAAAGGCGTCCGTCAAGAAATCCCCCCGCCACCTGGGCACGGCCCGCTCCCGGCAGCAGAGCCAGCCCGCTGCCCGCGCCGATACCCGCACCAAGCCGTGCCAGAAATGAACGTCGCCGCATCATTGTACCCGTCCGTCAGATTGCTGGAATGACGGGGCCATTATGGCACAGGATCGTCCACTTGCCGTCAGCTTCCCGCAAAGCTGGTAAACGGGATGTGCCATGCGGGCGGGCAGATGGCATGTGTGGGCGTTCAGGTCCGGGAGATGGAAACGGCGGTGCCGGTGGCCGTCACCATGAGCATGGCGCCCCGGCCCCCGATGGTTTCATAGTCGAAGGATACCCCCACGACGGCGTTTGCACCCAGCAGCTTGGCCCGGTCCGTCATTTCCGTCAGCGTGCTGGCTCGCGCCGTTTCCAGCACCTGTTCATAGGCTCCCGAGCGTCCCCCCACATAGTCGGTGACGGTAGCCAGCACGTCCCGGAACACGTTGGCTCCGGAAATGGTTTCCCCCGTAACCACGCCGAAATATTCGTCAATGGCGTAGCCCTGCAATGTGTCCGTGGTGCTGATCAGCATTCCCCGCCCTTTCCGGTACCAGTTCAAGGCCAACAGATAGGCATCCCGAACCGTTTCGCCAAGGGGGTGCAGCGCCGCGCCTGCCGGGAGGGCATCGCCATGGGAGCTGTCTGCCTTGCGCGGTTTTCACCTTGTGGCAGGGGGGATCAAGCCGCTATAAGGGCGCGACAAATTGGCGGAGACTTGAGTTCATGTTGAAGGATAATCGCGTTTACCTGGGAACCAGCACCCACGGGGAATATCTGCCCCTGAAATATGCCAACCGGCATGGCCTGATTACCGGGGCCACGGGCACCGGAAAGACCGTTTCCCTGCAGATCATGGCCGAGGGCTTTTCCCGTGCCGGAGTTCCGGTGTTCTGCGCCGACGTGAAGGGGGACCTGTCCGGGCTGTGCATGAAGGGTACCAGCAAGGACTTCCTTGAAAAGCGCGCCCGGGATATCGGCTTCGACGATTACGAATATGACAGTTTTCCCACCATCTTCTGGGACCTGCTGGGGCGGCAGGGCCATCCGGTGCGCACCACCGTTTCCGACATGGGCCCCCTGCTGTTTTCCCGCATGCTCGATCTCAACCCCACCCAGGAAGGGATCATCAACATCCTGTTCAAGATTGCCGATGACGAGGGCATGCTGCTGCTCGACCTGAAGGACGTGCGCGCCCTGCTGGTGGAAATGGGAGAAAGATCAAGGGAAATTTCCCTGACCTATGGCAATGTGTCCGCCGCCTCCATTGGTGCCATCCAGCGCGCCCTGCTGGTGCTGGAGCAGCAGAATGGTGACCTGTTTTTCGGCGAGCGGGCGCTGGACATTGCCGACCTCATGCGCACGGACCGGGACGGGCGCGGCTTCATTTCCATTCTCGCCGCCGATGAACTGATGATGTCGCCGCGCCTTTATTCCACCTTCCTGCTCTGGCTTCTTTCCGAACTGTTCGAGGAGTTGCCCGAAGTGGGCAATCCGGACAAGCCGAGGCTGGTATTCTTCTTTGACGAGGCCCATCTGTTGTTCGACGAAGCGCCCAAAATACTGCTTCAGAAGATCGAACAGGTGGTCAAGCTGGTGCGTTCCAAGGGGGTAGGGGTCTATTTCGTCACCCAGAACCCCGCCGACATGCCCGATGCGGTGCTGGCACAGCTGGGCAACCGGGTGCAGCACGCCCTGCGCGCCTATACGCCCCGTGAAAGAAAGGCCGTGCGCGCCGCCGCCGAAACGTTCCGGCCCAACCCCGCCTTCGACACCGAGGAGGTGATAACCCAGCTTGGCGTGGGCGAGGCCCTTGTCTCCACCCTTGAGGCCAAGGGTGTGCCCTCCATGGTCGGGCGGACCATGATGCGCCCCCCGTCTTCCCGCATGGGCCCCATCGAGATGTCGGAGCGAAAATCCGTGATGCGAAACAGTCCGGTGCAAGGGCTGTATGATGATATCATTGACAGGGAATCCGCCTTCGAGGTGCTCAAGGAACGGGCACAAAGGAAGATGAAGGAAGAGGAGGAGGTGCGGCCCCCGAAACGTTCCAACCGCCGCTCATCCCGCCAGAGCGTAACCGAAACCGCGGTCAAGCAACTGGCCCGGACCGTTGCCCGATCGCTGGGAAATTCGCTGGTGCGAGGCATTCTTGGCAGTCTGCGCCGGGGCAGGTGATCCGCAATGGAGCGTGCGCGTGCATATCCGATCCATGACAGCCAGACAGGGCAGGGCCGTTGAAATGCTGGATACCGGTTCCCCCATCATTGGTGTCTTTGCTTCCGATCAGGGCCCCGGAGACGCGGCCCGTACCGCCATCATGTCCGACACCGGCAACATGCTGGCCCGCAACGGGGCAACCCTGCTGGCTCTGGCGGAAGGCGACGTGGTGCCCCTGCCCCTGCTCAGCAGCGCCCTTGCTGCCGGGGGAAAGGTGGAACTGGTGTGCGACAAGCCCTATAATTTGCCCCCGACCCTCAAGGACAGCAGTATCACCATCATTCCGGACCGGCTGGAGCGCACCCGTTCCATGGCCCGGCGGGCTGATTGCTATGTGATCCTGCCCGGCTCCCTCACCTCGGCCACCAGCCACTTCCTGTCCATTTCGGACCAGAAGTCCAGCCCCCCCATGGTGTTCCTCAACCAGAACCGGGCTTTCGAGATAGTACGCGGATTTTCCGCCGACGTGTTCGTGCACACGTTCCCCAAGGCCCACAGGCAGGTTCTTTTCGCCGAAACGGTGGAAGAGATATGGCCC
>JALWTJ010000564.1 GCA_027082895.1 Hyphomicrobiales bacterium
TCGGGCTTGAACCGCGTGCCGACATTTTGCAGCGGATGGTACGCTACCAGCTGCTGAAGCGGCAGGCAGGTACCCATGCGGTCAAGAACCGGTCCGACATTACCGGCACGACCAAGAAGTTCGTGCGGCAGAAGGGAAGTGGCGGGGCCCGTCACGGCTCGCGCAAGGTCAATATCTTCCGTGGTGGCGGACGGGCATTCGGTCCCACCCCGCGCAGCCATGCCATTGCCCTGCCCAAGAAGGTGCGGGCGCTGGCCCTGAAACATGCCCTGAGCACCAAGGCGAAGGCGGGTGATCTGGTTGTTCTGGACAAGGCGGAAGCCAAGGAGCCCAAGACCTCGGCACTGCGCGCTTCACTGGCCAAGATGGATCTGGCCAATGCGCTGATCATCGGGGGCAAGGAACTGGACAGCAATTTTGCCCTGGCGGCCCGCAATATTCCGCTGGTGGACGTGCTGCCTGTGCAGGGGATCAACGTTTACGACATCCTGCGCCGGGGCAAGCTGGTGCTGACCCGGGATGCGGTTGAAGCGCTGGAGGCGCGTCTGTCATGAGCAATGCCAAGAATTACGATGTGATCGTTGCACCGGTTGTCACGGAAAAGTCGACCCTTGCTTCGGAAAACAACCAGATCGTTTTCGATGTGGCCATTTCGGCCACCAAGCCGGAAATCAAGGCGGCGGTGGAAGATCTGTTTTCCGTCAAGGTCCGTGCGGTCAACGTGCTGGTGCGCAAGGGCAAGACCAAGCGTTTCCGCGGAATTTCAGGGCGCCGCAAGGATGTCAAGAAAGCGATCGTCACCCTGGCCGAAGGCCACGTCATCGACATTGCGTCGGGCCTTTAAGGGGAGTTGAAGGAAAGAACCATGGCACTCAAGACTTACAACCCCACCTCTGCCGGACGTCGCGCCCTCGTGGGTATCGACCGCAGCGAGTTGTGGAAGGGCGGGCCGGTCAAGAAGCTGACCGAAGCCAACAGTTCCAAGGGTGGCCGCAACAACCGGGGACGCATCACCATGCG
Organism: Hyphomicrobiales bacterium; assembly: GCA_027082895.1. Classification (GTDB taxonomy): domain Bacteria; phylum Pseudomonadota; class Alphaproteobacteria; order Rhizobiales; family Devosiaceae; genus DROE01. Next base: position 1,021 of record JALWTJ010000564.1, read on the forward strand.
CCGGCGCGGTGGCGGCCACAAGCGGACCTATCGCATCATTGATTTCAAGCGGGTCAAGTTCGATATGCCGGCAACGGTGGAGCGCATCGAGTACGATCCGAACCGGACGGCTTTCATTGCGCTGATCACCTACAAGGATGGCGAGCAGGCCTATATTCTGGCACCGCAGCGTCTGGCAGCCGGCGACACGGTCATTTCTTCTACCAATTCGGTGGATGTGAAGCCGGGCAATGCGATGCCGCTGGAAAAGATGCCGGTGGGGACCATCGTGCACAATATCGAGATGAAGCCGAAAAAGGGCGGGCAGGTAGCCCGTTCGGCCGGTGCCTATGCCCAGTATGTGGGGCGCGACCATGGCTGGGCCATCCTGCGCTTCAATTCGGGGGAACAGCGCATCGTGCATGGTTCGTGCATGGCTACGGTCGGCGCGGTTTCCAACCCGGATCATTCCAACACCAATCTGGGCAAGGCCGGGCGGGCGCGCTGGCTGGGGCGTCGTCCCAGTGTTCGCGGCGTGGCCATGAACCCGGTCGATCACCCCCATGGTGGCGGTGAAGGCCGGACATCGGGTGGCCGCCATCCGGTAACGCCCTGGGGTGTTCCCACCAAGGGCAAGAAAACCCGTTCCAACAAACTCACGGACAAGTTCATTGTCCGTTCACGTCACGCCAGGAAGGGCCGTTAAAAGATGTCTCGTTCCGTATGGAAAGGCCCGTTCGTTGACGGGTATCTGTTGAAAAAAGCCGACAAGGTGCGCGAAGCGGGGCGCCATGAGGTGATCAAGACCTGGAGCCGCCGCTCGACGATCCTGCCGCAGTTTGTCGGCCTGACCTTTGGTGTCTACAACGGCAAGAAGCATATTCCGGTGCTGATTTCCGAAGACATGATCGGTCACAAGCTGGGCGAGTTCGCTCCTACCCGCACCTATTACGGGCATGCGGCGGACAAGCGCGCCAAGAGGGGGAAATAATGGCCAAGCAGAAAACACCACGCGCCCTCAAGGACAATGAGGCCCAGGCCGTCTTGCGCCGGGTCCGTACCAGTCCGCAGAAGCTGAACCTGGTGGCCCAGTCCATCCGGGGCAAGAAGGTCGAAGCCGCCCTGGCGGATCTGAGCTTTTCGCCCAAGCGGATTGCCATTGCCGTCAGAAAGACACTGGAAAGCGCCATTGCCAACGCTGAAAACAATCACAATCTGGATACGGATGCCCTGATTGTTGCTGAAGCCTATGTGGGCAATTCGCTGGTAATGAAGCGTTTCAAGGCGCGGGCCCGCGGGCGTGGCGCAAAGATCATGAAGCCATTTGCGAACCTGACCATCGTGGTCCGTGAAGTTGAGGAGGCCGCATAATGGGTCAGAAAGTCAATCCCATCGGCATGCGCCTGGGGGTCAACCGCACTTGGGATTCCCGTTGGTACGCCAACAAGAACGATTTCGGTGACCTGTTGCAGCAGGATCTGAAGATCCGGGCGATGCTGGAAAAGGAACTGAAGCAGGCGGCGGTGTCCAACATCGTCATCGAGCGGCCGCACCGCAAGTGCCGGGTTTCCATTCACACGGCCCGTCCGGGCATCGTGATCGGGAAGAAGGGGGCCGATATCGAGGCGCTGCGTAACAAGATCCGCAAGTACACGGACTCCGATGTGCACATCAACATCGTTGAGGTGCGCAAGCCGGAAACCGATGCCACCCTGGTTGCGCAGGGCATTGCCCAGCAGCTGGAGCGGCGCGTTGCCTTCCGCCGCGCCACGAAGCGGGCGGTGCAGACGGCCATGCGCATGGGTGCCCTGGGGATCCGTGCCAACGTGGCCGGACGTCTGGGGGGCGCGGACATTGCCCGGACCGAATGGTACCGGGAAGGCCGGGTGCCGCTGCACACGCTGCGGGCGGATATCGATTATGGTGTTGCCGAGGCGTCGACCACCTACGGGGTGATCGGCATCAAGGTGTGGATTTTCAAGGGCGAAGTCATGGAACACGATCCCAGTGCGCACGAGCGCCGGGCGACCGAGGGCGGCAATGCCGGGTCCGGTCAGAAGCGTCGTGAACCGCGCGCTCCGGCTCAGGGGTAAGTATCATGCTGCAACCAAAACGTACCAAGTTCCGCAAGGCCCACAAGGGCCGCATTCACGGGGTGGCCAAGGGTGGCACGTCGTTGACGTTCGGGCAGTTCGGTCTGAAGGCACAGGAACCTGAACGGATCACAGCGCGCCAGATCGAAGCGGCTCGCCGGGCCATGACCCGTCACATGAAGCGTGCCGGGCGCGTGTGGATCCGCATTTTTCCCGATCTGCCGGTAACTGCCAAGCCGACCGAAGTGCGCATGGGCAAGGGCAAGGGGGCACCTGAATACTGGGCTGCCCGCGTCAAGCCGGGCCGGATCATGTTTGAACTGGATGGTGTGAGCGAAGAGGTTGCGCGCGAGGCCCTGCGCCTGGCGGCGATGAAGCTTCCCATCAAGACGCGCTTCGTCAAGCGCATCGCCGACTAGAGGAGCGTTGAAAATGGATATCGCCGACATGCGGGCAAAAACGCTCGACGAGCTCAAGGACGAGCTGGTAGCTCTGAAGAAAGAGCAGTTCAATCTGCGCTTTCAGCGGGCAACGCAACAGATGGAATCCACGGCGCGGGTGCGCCAGGTGCGTCGCGATGTTGCGCGGATTAAAACGGTCATGCGTGAAAAGCGCGAAAGCTGAGGGCGACGAAGATGCCAAAGAGAATTTTGCAGGGAACCGTGGTTTCCGATGCCAATGACAAGACGATCGTGGTGCGTGTGGAACGCCGTTTCGCTCACCCCCTGTACAAGAAGACCGTTCGGCGGTCGAAAAAGTACCAGGCCCATGATGAAAACAATTCGGCCAAGGTTGGCGACAAGGTTTTCATTCAGGAATGTGCCCCGATTTCCAAGAACAAGCGCTGGTCGATCGTAGAATCGGCCTAACCGGACAATTTCACGGCGGACGAGCGGGTCGGCCAGAAGAAGAAAAGGCATCAAGAAGATGATTCAGATGCAATCAAATTTGGACGTTGCGGATAATTCCGGCGCCAAGCGGGTAATGTGCATCAAGGTGCTTGGCGGGTCCAAGCGCAAATATGCGTCCGTGGGGGACACGATCGTGGTTTCCATCAAGGAGGCAACCCCGCGGGGCAAGGTGAAGAAGGGCGAAGTGGCCAAGGCCATTGTCGTGCGCACCCGCTCCAACATCCGCCGGCGGGACGGCAGCGTGATCCGTTTCGATTCCAATGCCGCCGTGCTGGTGAATAATTCCAACGAGCCGATCGGCACCCGTATCTTTGGCCCCGTGCCCAGGGAATTGCGGGCCAAGAGGCACATGAAGATCATTTCGCTTGCTCCGGAGGTGCTGTGATGGCTGCCAAGCTGAAAAAGGGTGACAAGGTGGTCGTGCTTACCGGCAAGGATGAAGGCAAGACCGGGGAAATCCTCAAGGTCCTGGTGGGGCGCAACAAGGCTCTGGTCAGCGGCATCAACATGGTGCGCCGCCATACCAAGCAGACGGCCAGCACCGAGGCGGGGATCTATTCCAAGGAAGCCCCCATTCATCTGTCCAATCTGGCGTTTGCCGATCCCAAGGATGGCAAGCCGACCCGGGTTGGCTTTCAAATCAAGGATGGCAAGAAGGTACGGATTGCCAAGCGTTCTGGAGAAGTGATCGATGGCTGAGGTTATGGTACCGCGCCTGCGCGAAAAATATGATGATGTCATTCGCGCCGGGCTGACGGAAACGTTCGGTTACAAGAACCCGATGCAGGTTCCCCAGCTGGACAAGATCGTGCTCAACATGGGTGTGGGCGAAGCGGTCAATGATACGAAAAAGGTCAAGTCTGCCGTTGCGGACATGACCCTGATCGCCGGTCAGCAGGCGCAGACGACCTATGCGTCCAAGTCGATTGCCGGCTTCAAGGTGCGTGAGAACATGCCCCTTGGCTGCAAGGTGACCCTGCGCAAGAGGCGCATGTATGAATTCGTGGATCGGCTGGTCAATATTGCCCTGCCGCGGGTGAGGGACTTTCGGGGTCTCAATCCCAAGAGTTTTGATGGCAATGGCAACTTCGCCATGGGCATCAAGGAACATATCGTGTTTCCGGAAATCGACTATGACAAGGTTGATCAGATCTGGGGCATGGACATTATTGTTTGCACAACGGCCCGGACGGACGAAGAGGCCCTGGCACTGTTGCGCGCATTTGACTTTCCGTTCAGCCAGTAACGGTTTTGTGGAAAGCTAAGAGAGGACAGACGGATGGCAAAAAAGAGCGCCGTTGAAAAGAACAACAAACGCCGCAGGATGGTGGCGCGGTATGCCGAACGGCGGGCCGCACTCAAGGCGATGGTGTCGGACAAGACCGCCACGCTGGAAGAACGTTTCAATGCCCAGTTGAAGCTGAACGAGTTGCCGCGGGATGCTTCGCCCTCCCGTGTGCGCAACCGGTGCGAGGTTACGGGCCGCCCGCGTGCCTTTTATCGCAAGCTCAAGGTGAGCCGCATCACCCTGCGCAATTACGGCAACCGGGGGTTGATCCCCGGCATGGTCAAGTCGAGCTGGTAAGGAGTTGATGTCATGAATCTCAATGACCCGCTTGGGGATATGTTGACCCGCATTCGCAATGCCCTGATGCGTAACAAGGAAACGGTGGTAACACCGGCTTCCAAGCTGCGTGGAAACGTGCTGGACGTGCTCAAGAACGAAGGTTTCATTCGCGGTTACACGGAAACCCGGTTCGACAACAATTCGGGGGAATTCCGGATCGAGTTGAAATATATGGACCGGGATCCGGTCATCCGCGAAATCAAGCGGGTATCGCGTCCGGGGCGCCGGGTCTATGCGTCCGTGCGCAATATTCCCAAGGTTGCCAACGGGCTGGGCGTGTCGATCCTGTCGACGCCCAAGGGTGTCATGGCCGATCACGAGGCTCGCGCGAGCAATGTGGGCGGCGAGGTGTTGTGCCAGGTATTCTAGGGAAGCTGTTCCTCTCGAATATCCGGTTGCAATCAAGATGAATTGAATCTGGAAGGTTTTTAATTATGTCGCGTACAGGCAAATTGCCCGTGTCCACAGAGGGCGTGACGGTTTCCATCGACGGTTCGGTGGTGACGGCAAAAGGCGCCAAGGGTGAGCTCAGCGTTGCGCTTCTGGACCTGGTGTCCATCGAGCAGAACGGCGACGAGCTGATTCTGAAGCCGGAAAACGAGTCGACGCGGGCCCAGGCCAACTGGGGCACGTCGCGGGCGCTGGTGCAGAATATCGTGACGGGTGTCCGGGACGGTTTTTCCAAGAAACTGCTGATTTCGGGCGTTGGTTATCGTGCGGCCATGCAGGGCAAGGATTTGAAACTAACGCTTGGTTTTTCCCATGATGTGATTTACCAAGCCCCCGACGGCATCCAGTTGCAGACTCCCCAGCCCACCGAAATCATCGTGTCGGGAATCGACAAGCAGAAGGTGGGGCAGGCGGCTGCCAATATCCGCGAATATCGCAAGCCCGAACCCTACAAGGGCAAGGGTGTCCGCTACGAAGATGAATATGTCTTCCGCAAGGAAGGGAAGAAGAAGTAACATGGCCAATCGCATTCAAAATCTGCGCCGTCGCAGTGCGCGTGTTCGTCGCGCCATCCGGGCCCGGGCAAACGGGCGTCCCCGCCTGTCGGTCTTTCGTTCGGGCAAGAATATCTACGCACAGATCATCGATGACCGGTCCGGGCATACGCTGGCGGCTGCATCCACTCTGGACAAGAGCCTGCGCAGCAAGGGAAAAGGTGGGGACCAGAAGGCGGCCGGCGAGGTCGGCAAGCTGATTGCCGAGCGCGGCAAGGAAGCCGGTGTGACCGCGGTGGTCTTTGATCGGGGCGGCTATCTCTACCATGGACGGGTGAAGGCCCTGGCCGAGGCAGCACGCGAGGGCGGATTGCAGTTCTGAGCCTGTCGGAACGCCATGACATCGGAATTCGAGAAAAAACCTATTAACAAGAGCTGGTTTAAGCAATGAGAGACGTTCAGGATCGCGATAGCGAATTTGTGGATCGCCTGGTGCACATCAATCGTGTGGCCAAAGTGGTAAAGGGTGGACGTCGTTTCGCTTTTGCCGCGCTGGTGGTTGTGGGGGATCAGAAGGGCCGGGTCGGGTTTGGCCATGGCAAGGCCCGCGAAGTTCCCGAGGCCATCCGCAAGGCGACCGAACAGGCCAAGCGGCAGATGATTCGCGTTCCCTTGCGGGAAGGGCGGACGCTGCATCACGATATGGCGGGGCGGCATGGCGCGGGCAAGGTCTATCTCCGGGCGGCACCGGCGGGTACCGGCATCATTGCCGGTGGTCCCATGCGTGCGGTGTTCGAGACTCTGGGGATCAACGATATCGTTGCCAAGTCGCAAGGCTCGCCCAACCCCTACAACATGATTCGCGCCACATTTGACGCGCTCAAGAACGTGGACAGTCCGCGTTCGGTGGCGCAGCGTCGCGGCCTGAAGGTTTCGGAATTGCAGGCGCGGCGCGGTGAAGCTGCCGCAGAAGCCTGATCAGAACAAATCGGAGAAGTCGGACCATGGCTGACAAGACCATTACCGTCGAACAGATCGGAAGCCCCATTCGCCGTCACAAGCGCCAGCGCGCGACGCTGGTCGGACTGGGTCTGAACAAGATGCACCGGCAGCGGGTTCTCAAGGATACCCCGCAGGTGCGTGGAATGATCAACAAGATTTCCCATCTCGTGCGCGTTGTCGACGAGAACTGAAACGGGAAGGGATGTGAATTATGCGTTTGAATGAACTCAAAGACAATTTTGGTGCCAGAAAGGCCCGCACCCGGGTTGGTCGCGGTATCGGATCGGGTCTGGGCAAGACCGCCGGGCGCGGCGTGAAGGGGCAGAAGTCCCGTTCCGGCGTCGCCATCAAGGGGTTTGAAGGCGGGCAGATGCCGCTGCACATGCGCATGCCCAAGCGCGGCTTCAACAATCCGTTCGCCCGGAAATTCAACACGGTGCGTCTGGATCGCATCCAGCAGGCCATTGATGCGGGACGGCTGGACGCCAAGGGCGTGATCGATGCGGCGGCTCTGGTCGGTGCCAAGGTCATTCGCCGGGCGCGGGATGGCGTGCGTCTGGTGAACGGTCACGGGGCGTTCACGAGCAAAAAGGTCACCTTTGATGTTGCTCACGCTTCGGCGGGCGCGTTAAAAGCGATCGAGGCTGCCGGTGGCAAGGTAAAATTGCCCGCAGCTCAGGAAGAAAAGAGCGACGCCTGAGACGGCGTTGACGAAACAGATACGGAGCTAGAATGGCCTCTGCTGCCGAGCAACTCGCCTCCAATCTCAGTTTTTCGACCTTTTCAAAGGCCAAGGAACTGCAAAAGCGCATCCTGTTCACGCTGGGTGCGTTGCTTGTTTATCGACTTGGTACCTATATTCCGGTTCCCGGCATCGACCCGGCTGCCTATGCGCGCACCTTCGAGCAGGCATCGGGTGGTCTGACCGGGATGCTGAACATGTTTTCGGGGGGGGCGGTGCGCCGCATGGCGCTGTTTGCCCTCAACCTGATCCCCTACATTACCGCTTCGATCGTACTGCAGGTGCTCACGACGGCATCTCCCAAGCTGGAGGCGCTGAAAAAGGAAGGGGAGTCCGGGCGTCGCAAGATCAACCAGTATACCCGTTATCTGGCCGTGGTATTTTGCGTCATTCAGGGATATGGCATTGCCATCGGGCTGGAATCCAGCCAGGGCGTGGTGCTGAATCCGGGCTGGTTCTTCCGCCTGTCAACCGTGGTGACGCTGGTCGGGGGCACCATGTTCCTGATGTGGCTGGGGGAACAGATTACCCAGCGGGGCGTCGGCAATGGCATTTCGCTGATCATTTTTGCCGGTATCGTGGCGTCGCTGCCCGGAACCGTGGTGCAGACGCTGGAGTTGAGCCGTACCGGGGCCCTGCCCACCATCGGGGTGGTGGGGCTGCTGGTGCTGGCTATCGCGGTGATTGCCACCATCGTGTTCTTCGAGCGGGCGCAGAGGCGGCTGCTGATCCAGTATCCAAAGCGTCAGGTGGGGAACAAGATGTTCCAGGGGGACACGTCCCATCTGCCGCTCAAGCTGAACACGTCGGGGGTCATTCCGGTCATCTTTGCTTCTTCGCTCTTGCTGATGCCGGCAACCTTTACTTCTTTCCTGTCCCAGAACGGGGGCGGCGCAAGCTGGTTGCAGGTTGTTGCGGCCATGCTGGGGCGGGGGCAGCCTCTTTATCTGCTGCTCTATGCGCTGCTGATCGGTTTCTTCGCTTTCTTTTACACCTCGATCGTGTTCAATCCGACCGAGACGGCCGAGAACCTGAAAAAATCGGGCGGCTTCATTCCGGGTATCCGTCCGGGGGAAAAAACGGCCGCGCATATCGATTATGTGCTGTCGCGCATTACCGTGGTCGGCGCGGCCTATCTGATGCTGATCGCGCTCATTCCGGAAATCCTTGTGGCGCGGCTGAACGTGTCTGCCTTTCTGGGCGGCACATCGCTGCTGATCATGGTGACGGTGACACTGGACACCATTTCACAGATCCAGAGCCATTTGATCGCCCAGCAATATGACGGGCTGGTCAAGCGTTCGCGGCTGGGCGGGCGCCGCAAAGGAAAGAAGAGTCGGCGATGAGACTGATTATCATGGGCCCGCCGGGGGCGGGGAAGGGGACCCAGGCGCGGATTCTGGTGGAGAAGTACGGTATCCCGCAATTGTCTACCGGGGATATTCTGCGGGCCGCCATTCAGGCACAGACCCCCATGGGGTTGCAGGCCAAGGAGATCATGGCGCGTGGCGATCTGGTTTCGGACGAGGTGGTGTGCGGTATCGTTTCGGAACGGCTGGACGATGCGGATGCGGCCAACGGTTTCATTCTTGACGGTTTCCCGCGCACCATTGCCCAGGCAAAGGCTCTTGACCAGATGCTGGAGGAAAAGGGCATTTCCCTTGATGCGGTCATTT
>JALWTJ010000565.1 GCA_027082895.1 Hyphomicrobiales bacterium
AACTTGGAATGGCCCGGATCGCCCTGACGGCCGGAGCGGCCGCGCAACTGGTTGTCGATGCGCCGGCTTTCATGGCGTTCGGTGCCCACCACATAAAGCCCCCCCGCCTCGATGGCGATCTGCTTGTCCCGGGCAATGTCCTGGTCGATCTTTTCGATCACCTTTGCGGCCTTTTCCTCGTCAAGGTCCGCGGTTTCCGCTGCGATGCGCAGTTCTCGGTTTCCGCCAAGCTGGATGTCGGTGCCCCGGCCGGCCATGTTGGTGGCGATGGTCACGGCTCCGGGCATGCCTGCATCGCCGATGATTTGGGCTTCCTTTTCATGGTGGCGGGCATTGAGAATCTGGATGTTCTTCACTCCGACTTTGCGCAGCTTGTCCGCCAGCATTTCGGATTTCTCGATGGAGGTCGTTCCCACCAGGATCGGTTGCTTGCGGGACTGGCAATCCTTGACCAGATCGGCAATGGCGTTGAATTTTTCCTCCGCGGTGCGGAAAATGGCGTCATCGTCGTCCACCCTGCCCACCGGGACATTGGTGGGGATGGAGACCACTTCCAGATTGTAGATGTCGGCAAATTCGGCCGCTTCGGTATCGGCGGTTCCGGTCATGCCCGCCAGTTTCTTGTACAGGCGGAAATAGTTCTGGAAGGTGATGGATGCCAGGGTCTGGTTTTCGGCCTGAATGGCAACGCCTTCCTTGGCTTCCAGGGCCTGGTGCAGGCCGTCGGAATAACGCCGCCCCGGCATCATGCGGCCGGTGAACTCGTCGATGATGACCACCTGCCCGTCCTTGACGATATAATCCTTGTCGCGGGTGAACAGCCTGTGGGCCCGCAGTGCATTGTTCAGGTGGTGCACGGTGGAAACGTTGGATGCATCGAACAGGTTTTCCCCGCCGATCACGCCATCGGCGGCCAGCAGTTTTTCGAACTTTTCGATGCCCTGTTCAGTGAAGGTGGCGGCCCGTGCCTTTTCGTCCAGCTCGAAATCCGCATCCTCAAGATGGGCCATGTACTTGTTCAGGGTGATATATTGTTCGGACCTGTCTTCAGCGGGCCCCGAAATGATCAGGGGGGTGCGGGCTTCGTCGATCAGGATGGAGTCCACCTCGTCCACGATGGCGTAATGATGGCCCCGTTGAACCATTTGTGATCGGGTGTGCTTCATATTGTCGCGCAGGTAGTCGAAGCCGAACTCGTTGTTGGTGCCATAGGTGACATCGGCGGCATAGGCGGCAGCCCGCTGCTCGTCGGTCATGTTGTGCACGATGGTGCCCACGCTCAGACCGAGAAATTCGTAGATCTGTCCCATCCAGGCGGCGTCGCGCTGGGCCAGATAGTCGTTGACGGTGACCACGTGCACGCCCTTGCCTTCAAGGGAATTGAGATAGACCGCAAGGGTGGCAACAAGGGTCTTGCCTTCACCGGTACGCATTTCGGCAATGGCGTTTTCGTTCAGGACCATGCCGCCGATCAACTGCACGTCGAAATGGCGCAGACCAAGGGTTCTCTTGGAGGCTTCGCGCACGGTGGCAAAGGCGGGAACCAGCAGATCGGACAGCTTTTTTCCTTCCGCCAGCTGGGCGCGGAAATTGAAGGTCCGGGCCTTGATCTCGCTGTCGGAGAGCTTTTCAAGCTCGGGTTCAAGCTGATTGATCTTTGCCACCAGGGGCTGGTACCCCTTGATGCGGCGCTCATTGACGGATCCGAAAATTTTCCGGGCCAGGGCAGCAACAACCATCGTGAAGAAATTCCCTTTGAGAATAGTGTCTGTGTCCGGCTTGCCGCGCCGATATCTGCGGGAACATGTCGGATGCGGGCGATGTCGTGGCACCACCAGGTTGAAATCGACGTCAGATGTAAGAGGGGGGGCGTGTCTTGTCAACGCTGGCAAAATGGTCCAAACCAGACCATTGTCGTTGAGGGGCAGCTTGCACCGCCGGACCCCATGCTTTGAAAGAGGGGCGCCGGAGGGCATCGTGGAAAAAACTGGACTTACTTGGAAGGAAACAACATGAAACTCTCAGTCGGACGCCGGCGTGCGGCCCCCTTTGCGGCCCCTTTTGCTGCCCCCCTTGTTCTGGGTGCGATCATGACCGGCATTCTGGCACTGCCCATTGGGGCGCAGGCCCAGAGTCAGACCGATACGCCCGCCCAGAGCGAAAATTCTGCGCAGGCTGCCGATGCGGCTTCCCTGCCTCCCGGCGTGGTGGCCATGGTGGATGGCGAACCGATTACCGAGCAGGAAATGGCGTTCGCCGCCGAGGATCTGGCGCAGGATCTGCGCAATGTCCCACCACAGGAGCAACCCGGGTTTCTCATTTCCGTTCTGATCGACATGAAGCTGATGGCCAATGCGGCGCGGGAAATGAACCTGGATCAGACCGACATGTTCCAGCAGCGCAAGCGTTACCTGGAGGAGCGGGCGCTGCGCCGGGCCTACTTTGCGCAGCGGATCAGTGCCATTACCGAGGATGATGTGCGGGCCGCCTATGA
>JALWTJ010000566.1 GCA_027082895.1 Hyphomicrobiales bacterium
CACCTCCACCACCCGTCGTGGCCCCTCCGGTATTGCAGCCGCCCCCGGCACCGCCCCCTCCAATGACCGTGACCTTGATCTTCTTGCAGCCCGTCGGACGACTCCACGTTCCCGACGCACTGAAAACCTGCATGGTGGGCAACCCCCCGGTGCCGATGGGCGAATGGGGAAAGCTGACCGCGCCACTCGTGCAGTCAATGACAATGGCCTCCAGCCAGTTCGTGCCGTCGGCGCTGACCTTGAAATGATAGTCATCATCGCCGGAAAGCCCCATTTCCGCTCGCCCTGAAAAGCCGGTCTGAAACAGAATGCTGGCCGTATCCGTTGCCAGCTTCTTGTTGATCTTGAACTGGTGATCGCTGCCCGCATGGTTGAACAGCACCGCCGCCGAGGAAACGGTCAGGCGGTTGATGGCGTCGGCGCTCGCATTGACCCCCACCATCCCGACGGGATTGACAAGACTGGTGCCGGCAACCTTTCCCCACCCGGTGCCATCAAATACCAGCAGATCATTTTCATCCAGAACCCAGCACATCCAGCCCGCTGCGGGCACGAGCAACGACCAGGCCCCCCCCTGAAAAATGGCCAGCTGGTTTTCCTTTCCCGCCCATGCACCCGTTGCCCCCGCTCCGACGATATAGGCATCCCCTTCGGCCGGACCGACCGGAGGCGTGCCAAGGTCGCGATCCGCAACCGCGATCTGTATCAGGCCATCCAGCATGCGGATGGCATCATTGTGGGTGATGTGTTTCTGCGCCTGTCCGGAAAGGATATAAGGCAGCTTCAAGCGGGGTGTCTGGTCCATTTGTGTACATTTCCTGTTTGCGGCGTCCGGGAAATGATCTTAATTGTCCCCCCGGCAGGCGGGGATATGTTTCCCGCAAGAGGCAGGAAGTGACAATTCGCCACCATGGTGCACCAGAACCCAAAAATGCCCGAGACCCGCGCGCAGGATCTGCCTGCTCTGGAGGCTTTCCTGTTGCAGGTTCCCGCCACCCATCCTGTGGAACAATGGCGCATCGCCGGTCTGGACATCTGGCCCCTGTTCGTCACCACCCTTGCCGGGCTGGCCCTGCATTGCCGCATGAACTACCAGCGCCACCGAACCCGGGTGGGAAGCACGGCATGGAAAGCGGGCATCCTTGGAGATCACCTCGCCATCTCCCCCTTGCGGAAGCGTCTTTCGGGGCGCACGCCACCGCCCCTTCCCCCCGCAGACACAGACACCGACATCCTGCTCGTGGGCGCCCGGGGCCATGGCCGGCAAACCGGCGACCTGTTCCTGATCCCGCCCCTTGACGTGCCTGCCATCGAACTGCACCGCCATGGATATGCCAGCACCGGTTGGTTGATCGACGTTGGTGCAGGCGATCCTCTTTGCGAGCGATGCCTGACATCCCCCTTTCGGGGGATAGCCGAACTGCTGGCCCATGCGCAAAGGAACAGCCACCGCCCCCGGACCGGCAAGGAACTCGCCCGGCTGCCCGGTTTCCTGCAGACCGCTTCCCAGGTTCGCCGGTTCTTCCCCTTCTCTCCCCTGTTCCTGAAAATCTGGTTTGCCCGACAGGTCAATATGGCTCTTGCCGCCCGAACGGCATTTTCCCTTGCCCTTGAACAGGGACCACGACCCCGCGCCCTGATAACCCTGGCAGCGGGATATTGGTGGTCGACAGGCCTGATCGCCGCGGCCCGGCAAGCAGGTGTCACAACCCTTGAGATGGAACATGGCGCCCGGCGGCCCAGCGCCATTTCCAACCCCGCCTGGAAAACCGATTTTTCCCGCTTCAACACCAACCCGCACGCGCTCATTTCATGGTCGAGCATGCCGGATGCCCGTCCGCGCATCCTTCTCGCAGGCCCCCCCGGCCTGAAACTGGAACCGCTGTTGAACGCTCCGCATCCAGATGACCCGTCAACCTATGCCCGGGCCGCCCGCATCATTTCCGAGCAGCAGGATGAACTGGACCGGATTGCAACAGGCCGACAGCGTCATGTCCTGTTTTCCTCGGAGGACGGAATTCCCCATCAATGGATCATCGACATTGCCCGCCATCTGCCCCCCGATATCTTCTGCTGGATCCGGCTGCATCCGGGCGAAATGCACCGCCCCCTTCCCGATCTTGCTCCCCTGGACACGAACAATTACGACATCAGGGCCGCCTCCAGAGCCCTGTTGCCCATCCTGCTGTCACGCATCGACCTGCATGTGACCCGCCATTCCGGCCTGACCCTGGAATGCGCCGCCATGGACATTCCCACCCTTGCCACCCACCCTTACGCCCGCGAACTGTTCGAAACGGAAGTCCCCCCCGGCCTGCTGCATGTCCGGACCGATCCGCAAGACGCCGCCCGTCACATTGCAGCAACCCCGTCGCGGGCCGACACATCGCGAAAGGTCGCCCCTTGCCCCACAAACTCCATTGCCGATTTCGTCACGAAACAGATGGAACGGATGAATGAACGGCGGTAACGGGCGCC
>JALWTJ010000567.1 GCA_027082895.1 Hyphomicrobiales bacterium
GCCCGACAGGCCCCCGTCCCGCTTGTAGGCTTCGCCGGCCATGGCGATGGCCTCGCTCAGGGCGGAGTTGAACCCCTGAAAGCCGCCGTCATAGCGCCCTTTTTCCGCCAGATCGAACAGTTGGCGTTCCGCCGCTTCGATCTGCAAGGCGGGGGACAGGTCCACGTCCCGATCATAGGCCACTTCCACCATCTCTTCGCCAATCTGGATCAGCGCCCGCTCCAGCGCCAGATCATAGATGGTCTGTCCGTAATCATAGGCATTGATGACGGTGGTGGCCTCGGCGGCCAGCCGGGCCAGATACTGGGCCATGGAGACCCCTTCCAGCAACTCGTCCGGCAGGAAGGTCTTGGCGGTTACCGGCGTGGCCGTTTTTCCCGCCCGGATGATCTTGCCCAGCACCTCGTAGATTTCCCGGTGCACCGCTTCGTAGAAATGTTCGATCTCAAGGAAATCCGCCACCCGGTAAAAGGCTTCATTGTTGACCAGAATGGCCCCCAGAAGCGCCTGTTCCGCATCGATATTGTGTGGCGCCAGCCGGTAGGCCGTTTCCTTGTCTTCAGGATGCAGCTTTTGCACGGCGTCCATGGGGAAGTCTCCAGAAGAGGGCGGAGAGCCGGTAATGGGCTTTCGCCGGGGGACCGGGCTGCGCGAATCGCGCTTCCGTGGTGCTCGGGATGAACTTACTTAACCATAAACATCGCCACGAAGGAAACCGACCCCGTACACAAATCAGGGCCATGCGGATTCTTTTTTTCATCGTGTGGAAACCGGGGAAAACTGTCCCCTGCATGGCTCCCTCAGGGTGGGGAATGGTTCACGAAACTGCCGACAGGGAAAAAAAGGCCGGGAACATGTCCCGGCCCCGAAATGGTAAATGTTGATGGACAGAGGGGATGGCCTACGCGGTCGCCTCTTGCGCATCTGCGCTGTCCGCATCGGCGTCCGATTCCGCGTTTTCCCCGGAATCTTCTTCGCCGTCGCTTTCTTCTTCTTCGGAAGCAGCCGCTTCCTCCTCATCATCGTCAAACCCGGCAACGGTCATGTCTTCGCCCGCTTCCTGCCGCTCGGCCTCGTTCTCCGAACGTGCCACGTTGACATTGATCGTTACCTGCACTTCCGCATGCAGTTCCAGCGCCACCTCATGGACACCCACCGTCTTGATGGGCTGGGCCAGAACGACCGCGCTGCGCGAAACGGTAAAGCCCTTCTCGGCCAGCCCGTCCACGATGTCCCGGGTGGAAACCGACCCGTAAAGGGTGCCCGCTTCGGAAGCCTGCCGGATCATGACGACCCAGGCGCCGTTCAGCCCCGCGGCAATGCCTGCCGCTTCGTTGCGCCGGTCCTCGTTGCGTTTCTCGATGGCGGCGCGTTCCTTTTCGAAACGGGCCCGGTTGGCCGCATTGGCGCGAATGGCCTTGCCCTGGGGCAGAAGGTAATTGCGGCCATAGCCGTCCTTGACCGTAACCTCGTCACCGATGGTGCCAAGACGGCCCACCCGTTCAAGAAGAATGACTTTCATGATGTTACTCCTGATGCTGTCCCGCTGCACACAATGTGCCAGCGGTTAGGGGGCGGGCACATCGGCCCGGAACACCCCAGCGGTTGATTATTTTTCGGCGAAAGGCAGCAGTCCCAGAAAACGGGCGCGCTTGATGGCCTGCGCCAGCTCGCGCTGCTTCTTTGCGGAAACGGCGGTAATGCGGCTGGGAACGATCTTGCCCCGTTCCGAAACGTAACGCTGCAGCAGGCGCACATCCAGATAGTTGATCTTGGGGGCATTGGGCCCGGTGAAGGGGCAGGTCTTGCGACGACGCTGGAAGGGACGACGGGTCTGCGTGGTGGTAAGGTTCTTGATAGCCATGGTTCAAATCTCCCTTTAGCGGCGCGGCCGGCGGTCGGGCCGCTCGTCGCGTTTCTGCATCATGACCGAGGGGCCCTCGTTCAGGGCATCGACCCTCAGGGTCATGAAGCGCAGAATGTCTTCGTTGATCCGCATCTGGCGTTCCATTTCGGCAACCGCCGCATGGGGCGCATCGATATTGAGCAGGGAATAATGGGCCTTGCGGTTCTTGCGAATGCGGTAGGCGAGGGACTTCAGCCCCCAATATTCCTTGGAAACGACCTTGCCGCCATGGGCTTCAAGGATCTCGATCAGGTTCTTGGTCAGGTCTTCCACCTGTTGCGCCGACACGTCCTGCCGCGCAAGATAGATATGTTCGTAAAAAGCCATAAACGCCTTTTCCTCTGGTTCGGGTTCCATTCACGTCCTGTCCGGCGCAAAGCCTCTTTGAACAATCAAAAGGCGTTCAAAGAATTCTTCAAAAGAGCGGGAACACGGGAGGCAGCCCCTTTTCGGGAAAGCCAGTCGGACAGGTCCGACCCTCCGTTCAGCCCCCAGCCGAACAAATACAGCGCGCGTCATATGGTGCATGCGGTCAAAAGGCAAGCATTTTGTTGAGGTTTCTGGCGTTGGCTACCGGAAAATACCCGCAGTACATGCGGTCTTCCCAGCGTGGGCATCTTGCGCCTTCATGGATGTTGGCCGTGTCCAGTGGCGCAATGCCGATTGCGGGACACGCCGCCGCATATACAATCTCCCTTGCACCCGCGCGGGTCGCTCATTAGTTTCCCACCAGCTGAACCAATCACCACAGGCCAGATTCATGACAATTCGCGCATTTACCTTTCCCGGTCAGGGAAGCCAGTTCATTGGAATGGGAAAGGAACTTTCCGAAACATTCCCTGCCGCCCGCTCCGTCTTTGAAGAAGTGGACGAAGCGCTGGGGGACGACCTGTCCCGGTTGATGTTCGAGGGGGATGAATCGGAACTCCGCCTGACTCGCAATGCCCAGCCGGCACTGATGGCGGTGTCCATGGCAGTTGTGAAGGTGCTGGAAGAAAAAGGCGTAACCGTCGGTGAAACTGCTTCTTTTGTTGCCGGACATTCCCTTGGAGAATACTCGGCCCTGTGCGCGGCAGGCACATTTTCCATTGCGGACACGGCGCGTCTGCTTCGCACCCGGGGGGATGCCATGCAGCAGGCCGCGCCGGTGGGCTCCGGGGCCATGGCCGCCATTCTGGGGCTGGATCTGGCCGCGGTGGAACAGGTGGTCGAGGATGCCGCCCACGGGGAAATCTGCCAGGTTGCCAACGACAATGCCCCCGGCCAGGTGGTGGTGTCCGGGGCCGCATCCGCCGTTGAAAGAGCCATTGAACTGGCAAAGGCTGCCGGTGCGCGGCGGGCCCTGCTGCTGCCGGTCAGCGCACCGTTCCATTGTGCCCTGATGGCCCCGGCCGCCGAAACCATGGAAAACGCTCTCGCCCATGTCACCATGGCCCCCCTCGCGGTTCCCCTTGTAGCCAACGTTCTGGCGGCCCCCGAAAGCGAGGTGGCCGACATTCGCAAGAATCTGGTGGCCCAGGTCACCGGCCGGGTGCGCTGGCGTGAAAGCGTTGACTGGATGGCGTCCGAAGGGCAGGTGAGCGAACTGGTGGAACTGGGGGCCGGCAAGGTGCTGACCGGTCTTGCCCGGCGTATCAATCGCGACCTGGATGCGGTGTCCGTTTCCAGCCCCGCCGATATTGATGAATTTGTCCAAAAGGTCAAAGACTGATCCCTGACGGGTTGCTTTTTGTCCGTAGCCTTGCTTTTTGCGCAAGGCAGGAATTGAAGGAACATGCGTGGTGCCGCCCCTGTTGCGAGGAAGTGCCATGCCGAAAGGAAACGACATGTTTGATCTGAAAGACAAGCGGGCCCTTGTGACGGGTGCCAGCGGCGGCATTGGCTGGGAAATCGCCAAAGCCCTGTCAACGGCCGGCGCCCGGCTGGCCCTGAGCGGTACCCGGGTGGAAAAGCTGGAGGCACTGGCCGCTGAACTGGATGGAGAGGCGGTGGTGCTGGCGTGCAATCTTTCCGATCTGGAGCAGGTGGACCAGCTTGTTCCGCGCGCCCTGGAGGCCCTGGGGGGCGTGGACATCCTTGTCAACAATGCGGGCATGACCCGCGACAACATCTTCATGCGCCTGAAAGACGAGGAATGGGATTCGGTGTTGGCGGTCAACCTGACGGCGGCCTTTCACCTGACCCGCGCGGTGTTGCGCCCCATGATGAAACAGCGCTGGGGCCGTATCATCGGCATATCTTCCGTGGTCGGTGTGGCCGGGAATGCCGGACAGGCCAATTACGCCGCCTCCAAGGCGGGGCTGATCGGCATGTCCAAGTCCCTGGCCCAGGAAGTGGCCTCCCGCAATATCACCGTCAATTCCATCGCCCCCGGTTTCATCGCCTCGGCCATGACCGATGCCCTGAACGAGAAGCAGCGCGACGCCATCCACGCCCAGATTCCGGCCGGCCGCATGGGCACGGCAAAGGAAGTGGCCGACGCCACCCTGTTTCTGGCCTCCGAGGAAGCCGCCTACATCACCGGCCACACTCTCAATATCAACGGCGGCATGCTGATGATCTGATCTCAAGCGTGTCGTTGCAAAAAGTGGGCACCGGTTTTCGGGTTCATGACCCGCACTGACAAAAAAGGTGGCGTCGTCGCGCGCGAGGGAAGCCCGGCAGAGGCCGGCGTTGCGGCCTGCTGGCCGGCAATGGCCCCTTCACCATCTGGTCAAAGCAAAAAAAGTATGATAGGGGCCGCCATTCCCGTGCGGCGGATCGGGCATTTCCCGACAGGAAAGCCGGGAATACGCAATTGGATTTGTCCACACTCCGTCCCTCAAAACACTGGAACTGAGGGGCCGGAATCGTTAAAAGACAAGCATGGACTTGTAGAAAAGGATATGAATATGAGCGAAGTCGCAGATCGCGTCCGCAAGATCGTTGTTGATCATTTGAATGTTGAAGCCGAGAAAGTCACCGACAACGCAAGTTTCATTGACGATCTGGGTGCGGATTCGCTCGATCAGGTTGAACTGGTCATGGCGTTCGAGGAAGAATTCTCCGTGGAAATTCCCGATGATGCCGCCGAAACCATCCAGACATTCGGAAATGCCGTGGAGTTCCTGACCAAGGCCACTTCCTGATTTGAACCTCAAGTGGTGGGGATGTGAAGACCCATGCAGCTGCGCCGTGTTGTCGTCACCGGAATGGGCATTGTCTCCCCGCTCGGGGTCGGGCTGGACCATGCGTGGGGCAACCTGCTCGAGGGAAAAAGCGGCGCGTCGCGCATTGACGCTTTCAAGGTAGACGATCTGGCCTGCCAGATTGCCTGCCACCTGCCCAGGGGAGATGCGGCGGAGGGAAAATTCAATCCCGACGACTGGATGGACCCCAAGGACCAGCGCAAGGTTGACCCCTTCATCGTCTATGCCATGTCCGCCGCCACCCAGGCGCTGACCGATTCCGGCTATGAAGCGCGCACCGAAACACAGAAGGAGCGTGCCGGGGTTCTCATCGGATCCGGAATCGGGGGCATCGGGGGCATTGCCGAAACCGCCCTCAGTCTGGACCAGCGCGGTCCGCGCCGCGTCAGCCCCTTTTTCATTCCCGGCCGCCTGATCAACCTGTGTTCGGGCTATGTATCCATTCGTCACGGGTTGAAGGGGCCGAACCATTCCGTGGTGACCGCCTGTTCTACCGGCTCCCACGCCATTGGAGATGCGGCCCGCCTGATCGCTCTGGACGATGCCGATATCATGGTGGCCGGCGGTTCTGAATCCCCCATCGTGCGCATTTCCATTGCCGGATTTGCTGCCAGCCGCGCCCTGTCCACCGGCTTCAACGACCAGCCCGAAAAGGCCTCGCGCCCCTATGACAGGGACCGGGACGGTTTTGTGATGGGCGAGGGGGCCGGCGTGGTGGTGCTGGAGGAATATGAACATGCCAGGGCGCGCGGCGCCCATATATATGGCGAGGTGATCGGCTACGGCCTGAGCGGAGACGCCCACCATATCACCGCCCCCGCCCCCGATGGCAATGGCGGCTTCCGCTCCATGCAGGCCGCCGTCAGGAGAGCCGGCATCAGTCCCGCCGACATCGACTATATCAATGCCCACGGTACCTCGACCCCGCTCGGGGACGAGATCGAACTGGGCGCCGTCACCCGTCTGCTGGGGGAGGCAGCGAAAAACGTGGTCATGTCCTCCACCAAGTCTTCCATCGGCCATCTGCTGGGGGCTGCCGGGGCGGTGGAGGCCATCTTTTCCCTGCTCGCCATTCGCGACAATATCGCCCCCCCGACCATAAATCTTGACAATCCGTCCGTGGATACTGCCATCAACCTGGCGCCCAATGCCCCCGTGCGCAAGCCGATCAACGTTGCCCTTTCCAACTCGTTCGGCTTTGGCGGCACCAATGCGTCCCTCATTTTCCGTGCCGTTGACTGACCCGGGCCTTCCTTTTCGGCAACGGGATTTTCACGGACCGGAAAACCTGCTACGTCCCATGGTTCCATCCGTTTTCTTTCCCCCTTTCGAGTTTGCCGAGTTCCGTTGCCATGAGAGATAAGAAGAAGAACAGGAAGAAACGTCGCCGTCGTTCAGGAAACGGTTTCATTGATCTGCTCAACGCCCTGCTGACACTTGTTGTTCTGGGCATGCTGGCGGTGGCGGGACTGGTCTATTTCGGGGTCCAGCGTTTTTATGCCGATGGGCCCGTCAGTCAGGACCGGGTGTTTCAGGTGGAGCGGGGCGCCAACCTTTCGGGCATTGCCAGTGCCCTTGAGGCGGAAAATCTGATCGCCGATCGCTGGACCTTTCAGGCCGGGGCCCTGGCCCAGCGCAAGCAGAACGCCATTCGGGCCGGGGAATACCGCATCCCGGCCAATGCCTCCATGGCCGATATTCTCAAGGAGATCACCGAGGGGCGCGCCATCACCTATTCGGTGACCCTGCCCGAAGGGTTTACCTCCTGGCAGGTCGTGCAGCGCCTGAATGCAACCGATGGCCTGGTGGGCGAAATTGACCAGATCCCTCCCGAAGGATCGCTTCTTCCCGACACCTACAGTTTCGAGCGCGGATCGGATCGGAAGGCCATCCTGGAGCGCATGCACCAGATTCAGCAGGACCGGCTGGCCGAAATCTGGGCCAACCGTGATCCGGACCTGCCCATTTCCACCCCCGAAGAACTGGTTACCCTCGCTTCCATCGTTGAAAAGGAAACCGGTCTGGCCGAGGAGAGGCCACAGGTGGCGGCCGTGTTCATCAACCGGTTGCGCCGGGGCATGCGCCTGCAATCCGATCCCACCATCATTTATGGCATCACCAATGGCGAGGGGACCCTGGGGCGGGGCCTGCGCCGTTCCGAAATCGAGGCCGCCAACCCCTACAACACCTACCAGATCGACGGCCTGCCTCCCGGGCCTATTTCCAATCCGGGCATCGATTCCCTGAAGGCCGTTGCCAACCCCGCCGACAGCGATGCGCTTTATTTTGTTGCCGATGGCACCGGTGGTCATGCTTTTGCCAATTCTTACGCGCAGCATCAGCAGAACGTGGCCCGCTGGCGCCAGATCGAGCGCGAACGGGCCCAGGCTCAGGCAGATGCGCAAGCCGAGGCCGAAGCGGCGGCGGCGCGTGACGCCCTTGAGGCGGAACAGGCTGCGGAGCACAATTGAGTGGTTTGGAAGGAGGCGGGGGGCCGCCCTTTTGCAAATCGGAGTGACAACCCGGGGCAGCAAAAGAAATGAGTTCATCCAAGATGAGAGCACTTGCCCTGAGACTTTCCAGCATGACCGGATATGCCCGCGCCACCGCTTCGGTGGAAGGGGCCAACATCCAGACCGAAATCAAGTCCGTCAATGCGCGCGGGCTGGACATCCGCCTCCGCCTCGGGGGAGGGCTGGACGCCCTGGAACCGCGCATTCGCCGTTTGCTGGGGGACCGCCTGACTCGTGGTTCCATCAATTGCACGGTAACCCTGCAACGGGACGGGGGCACCGCGGAACTGGTCATCAACCAGCAGGCCCTGGGTGCGGTGCTGGATGCCATCGACGCCCTGTCGGGAAAGATCGAGGCCGACAGGCCACGCCTCGACGGCATTCTGGGCATAAAGGGCGTGCTGGAAACCCGCGAAACCGGATTGACGGCGGAGGTGGAGGAACGGATCCATGCCGCCATCATCCTGCAGGTGGAAACCTGCATCGACGACCTGATCGAGGCCCGCCGCCAGGAGGGGGCGCGGCTTTCCGAAGTGGTCATGGCCCAGATCAACGAGATCGAGCGCCTGACCCTTGCTGCCCTCAATCATCCGGCCCGCCAACGCGACGTGTTCGCCAGGAGGATCAGCCGCCAGATTGCCGAACTCAGTGAAGCCGACCCCCACCTGTCCGAGGAGCGCCTGCACCAGGAGGCCCTCATTCTTGCCACCAAGGCGGATATTCGCGAGGAACTGGACCGGCTTCAGGCCCATATCGATTCGGCCCGCCAGCTGATTGCCGGAGGCGGCGCCATCGGTCGCAAGCTGGATTTTCTGGCCCAGGAATTCAACCGCGAAGCCAACACCCTGTGCTCCAAGAGCCATGCGGTTGAACTCACTGCCATCGGGCTGGATCTCAAGTCGGTGATCGACCAGTTGCGCGAACAGGTGGCCAATATCGAGTGAACCCACCGGGGCCGCACGGATCCGGTGCCGCGGTATGGTTTTGCATTGCCCGTTTGCGTCTTTTTCCTGGAACGGGTCCGTCTCTCGCGCTCCCGGTTGCCATTGGGTACAGAAACCCAATTTCCGCAATTTCGCTTGAGTGATACGGCAATTCGGATAGGTTGACCGGCAGGAAGAAGCGGTGCGGGCATGCATTGCGGCAGGCCGCGCAAATGTACGGGAACGGGGGCGGACAAATGGAATTTTCACGTCGCGGGGTCATGCTGGTCATCGCGTCCCCGTCCGGAGCCGGGAAATCCTCCATCACCCGCACCCTGCTGGCCGAACAGGACAATCTGACCATGTCCGTTTCCGTCACCACCCGCCCGATGCGTGATGGCGAAGTGGATGGTAAGGACTACCATTTCGTCAGTATCGAGAAATTCAAGGCCATGCGGGACGCCGGTGAACTGCTGGAATGGGCCAGGGTCCATTCCAACTATTACGGCACCCCGGTGGCAGACGTGGACCAGCGGATCGAGAACGGGCACGATGTGGTGTTCGATATCGACTATCAGGGCACCCAGCAACTGTACGAAAAGCGCCGGGAACATCTGGTCAGCGTGTTTCTGCTTCCCCCCTCGATCCCCGAGCTTCGTGCCCGTCTCAAGGGACGTGCCCTGGACAGCGACGAGGTGATTGCCCGGCGCTTGCAAAATGCCCGCACGGAAATGGAACATTGGGCTGAATATGATTATGTGCTGGTCAATGATGATCTGGCCGAAACGACCCGCAAGGTGACCGGCATCCTTGCTGCCGCCCGCATCGCGCGCACGCGCCAGAAGGATCTGAGCGTCTTCGTCAAGGCCCTGCAGGAGCAGATTGACGAGCTGTAAGGGCCGTGCCGGGGCCGTTTCGGCCCGTATCAGGTGGATGCAGTTCCCTGTTCCTGCAACCATGCCGCCATATCCAGGAAAGCGGAAACGGGCAATGTTTCTGCCCGTTCCGTGCCCGTCAGTCCCGCCGCCTCCAGTAATGGCGCTAAAGGTACCCCGAGGCTTTTCAGGCTTTGCCGGATCATCTTGCGGCGTTGCCCGAAAGCGGCCCGTGTCACCCGGGACATCAGTACAGGGGAAACGGCACGCGCATCGGCCCGTGGTTTCAGGTGCACCACCGCGGAAACCACCTTGGGGGCAGGGGTGAAGGCCCGGGGATGAACATCAAACATCAGCCGGGCATGGGTTCGCCAGCCGCACAGCACCCCCAGACGGCCATACGCCTTTTCCCCCGGTCGGGCGCAGATGCGTTGTGCCACTTCCTTTTGAAACATCAGCACCAGCCCGTCAAAGAAGGGCGGCCAGTCTTGGC
>JALWTJ010000568.1 GCA_027082895.1 Hyphomicrobiales bacterium
GGGACGAACAGGGAGGAGGGAGAAGGCGGGGGCACACCCCTTGCGTTCAGTCGGCAATCTTTCGGGCAATGCTCACGATGGCCGGACTGGTCTGTGGTGAAAGGGGCTTGCCCTCAAGGTCCAGTTGCGTGACCAGTTCAAAGCCGTTTGCTTCAAGCATGTCGGCCAGTTCGTCTGCCGTATAGATCTGCAGGGTGAAACGGTGTTCCACATGCCGGGTTGGGCCTTGTCCTTCCCGGATGGCGTAACGGTCGAACGATGTCAGAAGCCCTCTTTCCGCATCCAGTTCCGAGCGCTGTCGGTGGTGCAGTTCCGCGCCCCCGACCATTGTGCGATAGTCCATTTCAAGAGAGGCAACCTCCGCCGGGTCCATGGCCGCAAGGTTGAATATGTCAAAGACATAGATCCCCCCGGACGTCAGGTTGCGCCCGATATTGGCCATGGCAGCCATGAAATCCTTCCGGCTCAGATGGCCGATTGCGTTGAACATGGTGATGGCCCCATCAAACCGGCCCGCCTGCAACGTGCGCATGTCCCCGTCAATGAAGTTGATGTCCATCGAACGCTGACGGGCCTTTTTTCGGGCAATTTCCAGCAATGGTGGGCTGAAGTCCGCCCCAACGACATCAAACCCTTTTTCCGTCAGGTAAAAGACCTGGCTGCCGGTTCCACAGGTCAGGTCCAGAACTGTTCGCACCTTGAGCCGGGTCAGCCAGGTGGCGACAAGGGCACTGAGGCGCGCACTCGTTTCCCCCTCATTGTGGGCATCGAAAAACCGGGGCATTTCCCGATATTCCAGCGGCAGACCCAGATCGCGGGTGCGCACCGGGTCGTCAGACCCGCTGCTCGGTCTTGGCATCAAAGAAATGAATATGGTCCCCGTCCACCTTCAGCCGGAATTCCTGCCCGCTTTCCAGTTCGTGGCGCTGGGTGAACACGGCCACCAGTTCCCCGTCCGCCGCCTTGAAGGCCACATGGGTGTCCGGTCCCGTCGGCTCGATGACCGACACCGTCGCCTTGATGCCAACCTTTGCAGAAGGAGGGGCGAGGGTGAGATGTTCGGGCCGTATGCCCGCGATCAGTTCCTGCCCCGCTTCGGCCGAAACTTCGGCCGGGATGGGCAGGGAGCCGTTCAGGGTTTCCAGTATTCTCTTCTTGCCGGAAACCGCCACCTTTCCTTTCACGAGATTCATGGCTGGGGAGCCGATGAAGGTGGCAACGAACAGGTTGACCGGGCGGTCATACAGCTCCAGCGGCGCGCCGGTCTGTTCGATCCGGCCATTGCTCATGACCACGATCCGGTCGGCCATGGTCATGGCTTCCACCTGGTCATGGGTCACGAACACGGTCGTCGTCTGCAGGCGCTGGTGCAGTTCCTTGATTTCGGTGCGCATCTGCACCCGCAGCTTTGCATCCAGATTGGACAGGGGTTCATCAAACAGGAACACGAGCGGGTCGCGCACGATGGCACGTCCCATGGCCACCCGCTGGCGCTGTCCCCCCGACAGTTCCCGCGGGTAGCGGTCCAGAAAGGGCTCCAGTCCCAGAATGTCCGCCGCATACTTGACGCGGGAGCGGATTTCTTCTTCGCTCGCCTTGCGCAGGGACAGTGCGAAGGAAAGGTTGTCGCGCACCTTCATGTGCGGATAAAGGGCATAGTTCTGGAACACCATGGCAATGTCCCGGTCCTTGGGCGCCAGATTGTTCACCACCCGGTTGCCGATGACGATGCGGCCCGACGTGATGGTTTCCAGCCCCGATATCATGCGCAACAGGGTGGACTTCCCGCACCCCGAAGGGCCGACAAGGGCTACGAACTCCCCATCGGCAATTTCCACGTCAATGCCGTGAATGACTTCAACCTTACCGTAGGATTTGTGTACCTTTTGTACCAGCACCTGCGCCATGGACACCCTTCCGGATTGTGATCCGGCCCCTCTGCATGGGCGCGCTCCGCCCGTGTCGGACAAGCGAAAACGCGCTTTTTTGACTTCAAACTGTTCGCGGCGGCCGTGATTCGGAACCCCGATTTGATCCGCCTATTCAAGTCATGGCCCAGCTTGAGAGAAAAGTAAACTCCTTCTCACTGGTGAAAACAAATCTCAAATATCAAGCATTTTTGTTGACACGGGCGAAATTGGCTTCATAGTGACACAAGTGCCGGTTTGCGCGGGCATCCCATGGCATGGGGGTGAAGGCGCAGAGCGGATGACTGCCGCGTGCAGGATGCTTCGGGAAAAACGTACCGGACCTGTGGCACGCAGCACCAACGGTCACTTGAAAGGGAGGATACTTCAAGATGAGAAAAGAGATTTACGAAGCCATAATGCGCCGGCAGGCAAGCCGCCGCTCCGTGCTCAAGGGCATGGCCGGTGCATCGGCAACCGCCATGGCAAGCGGCTCCATACTGGGGGCCATGACCAGTTCCGCCTCCGCAGCGTCCGGTTCCGCCGCCCTGCGTGCCGAACTGCTCAAGATTCCGGGTGTCGGCATGGGCTCCCCCACCGACGCCGATTGGCAGAAGGTCGGCGCCCTGACCCTTGGTCCCACCAAGGAAAACGTGGCAGAAGGGGAGTTCGCCGGGGTTGAACTGACCTTCATGGGCCTGAACAACCAGAACCTGCACAATCTGCTGTTCCGCGGGTTCCTCAAGCCGTGGGAAGAATATACCGGCGCCAAGATCAACTGGATCGATCTGGCCCAGGCCGACTACAATGCCCGCCTGCAACAGTCCATTGCCACCGGCACCGTCGATTTCGACATCATCGAAATGGGCGCACCCTTTGAAGGCGACGTGACGGGCAAGGGCCTTGCTTCGGAAATGCCCGACTGGGTACGCAAGCAGATCGACATGGACGACTATGTGGGCTATCTGCAGGCGCCCGTGGGGACGTGGGACGGCAAGACCTATCGCATTTCCATCGACGGCGATTGCCACAATTTCAACTACCGCACCGACTATTTCGAAAGCAAGGAACTGGCTGATGCCTGGGCTGCCGAAGGCCATGAAGGCCCCTGGGAAGTGCCCACCACCTGGCAGAAGGTGCAGGAAGTCACCAAGTTCCTCAAGGGCAAGAAGGATCCGTTCGGCGGTGACGCCTACGGCTATCTCGACCCGCTCAAGGGCTGGGGCGGCTTCGGCTTCTACTTCCTTGGCTCGCGGGCAACCGCCTATGCCAAGCATCCCGATGATCCGGCCTTCCTGTTCGATCCCGATACCATGAAACCGCGGATCAACAACCCGGCATGGGTACGGGCCATTCAGGACGTGCTCGACGCGATCGATTCGCAGCCCCCCGATCAGCTCAATGCCGATCCCGGCACCACGGGCTTCCAGCAGTTCCTCGCAGGCACCGGGTCCATGCTGTCCTGGTGGGGCGACATCGGCTCCAATGCCAAGACGTCCGACGGCTCGGTTGTGGGCGATGTGGTCGGTTTCTCGATCCTGCCCGGTTCGGACGATGTCTACAATTCCAAGACCGGCAAGTGGGAAACGCTGCCCAGCGGACCCAACTATGCGCCCAACATGGCCTATCTGGGCTGGGGCGTCTATGTGATGGCCCGCGTGGACAGCGATTCCAAGAAGCACAAGGCCGCCTGGAGCGCTGCCGCCCACCTTGGGGGCAAGGACATCTCCCTGTGGGCCGCTGCCTATCCGTCCGGCTTCCAGCCTTACCGGAATTCCCACTTCAACATTGATGAGTGGGTTGCCGCCGGTTACGATCGGGCCTTCATCGAGGATTACCTGTCCTCCGAAGCCGACAGCTACAACCATCCCAACGCTGCGATCGAACCGCGCATTCCCGGTATCTTCCAGTATTACAGCGTTGCGGAAGATGAGCTGGCCAAGATCTATGCCGGGCAGTACGATGCCCAGACGGGTGCGGACAATATTGCCGCTGCCTGGGAGAAGATCACCGACCAGATCGGGCGTGAACAGCAGATCAAGCTCTACAAGGCCTCCCTGGGACTGTAGGGACAGGAACTGTCTGAAACCATTCCGGCCGGCGGCGTTTTTCGCGAACGCCGCCGGTCTTGACCAGGCGTTGCGGGCCGGTTCAGGATAAGCCCGGAACGCTTCTGATCCAGGATCTTTTTTCGCGCGGTGGACCCCACGGAACATGAGCAGCAACGCCCCTTCGTTCGACGACGATTTCGAATTCATTCCCGACCAGATCACCGAATCCCGCCGTCGCGCCGGAAAGCTGCTGGTGCGGGTATTTTTCGCCCTGTTCGTGGGCATTTTCGCCCTTCAGATTCTGTATAAAACCTCCATGATCGGATTCGGATTTGAGAACTGGCGTCCGGTCCTTTATGCCTACCTGGCCTGGGCCGTAGCCATTGGCGTCGGCCAGGTCATATCCCGCGGCGAAGCCGGTTATCGCGCCCTGTTCGTTCTGCCGGCGGTGATGTTCGTCATTTCGGTGGTGATCGTTCCCACCCTGTTCGGTCTGGTCATCGCCTTTACCGACTACAACCTTGCCTCCTTCGAGGGGCAGAAATTCAACGGTTTCGACAATATCGTGCAGCTGGTACAGGATGATTTCTTCTGGAACGCCATGCGCAACATGGTTTTCTATGTGCTGGCCGTGTTCGTGGAATATGCCATCGCCTTCGGTCTGGCCCTTCTGCTCAACGCCGATATCAAGGCACGAAAGTTCTTTCGCGTTGCCTTTTTGCTGCCCTTCATGCTGTCCCCGGTCGCCGTCAGCTGGATGATTGGCAAGTCGCTGATGGAAAACCGTTTCGGTCCGGTAGCCCGTCTCGCCCGCAACCTGGGGTGGGACAGCCCCGCCTTTTTCACCAACCCCTGGATTGCCCGCATAAGTATCGAGATCATGGATGCCTGGGTGTCCATCCCCTTCATCATGATCCTGTTGCTGGCCGGCCTGCAGGCCATGCCCCGCGATGTGATCGAGGCGGCAAAGGTCGACGGGGCCAACCCGTGGCAGAATTTCTGGAAGATCACCTTCCCCTTGATGCTTCCCGTTTCTGCCACCGCCATCGTTCTGCGCATCATTTTCAAGCTCAAGCTGGCCGACATCGTGATCAACGTGACTTCAGGCGGCCCGGGCGGGGCCACGGATACCCTGTCCAGCTTCATCTTCCGGGAATACCGGGATCGCTCCAATGTGGGCTATGGCACCATGATTGCCATCGTCTACCTGATAACCATCATCATCTTCATCACCCTTTTGCTGGGGTTCGTTTCCAAGCGTATGCAGAAAATGACCTGATGCAGGCTCTCATGCAGGAAACTACCCGGCCGGAACAGAGTTGAAAGAAGGCAGAACAGTGACATCGAAGGCAGAAGAAGCGGGGAATTTTGAGCACGATGAAAACAGGTTTCGCCTGCTCACGATCCTGTCCCGTGTACTGATTTACAGCCTGTTGTTTTTCTGGGTTTTCGTCTCCCTGTTCCCCATATTCTGGACCCTGACCACCTCCTTCAAGACGGCGGTTGACGTCACGAGAGGGCACATCATCCCCTGGGTCGAGTTCCAACCCAGCTGGAAGGGATTTCGCTCCCTCGGCCTGTCCCCCGATACCATCTGGGCCACCTCCACCGTGCGCGACGAGTTCCTCAAGCGCTTCACCAATTCCGTCATTACCTCCATCGGCGCTTCCACCCTGGCGATCCTGATCGGCTCCCTTGCCGCCTATGGCTTGTCCCGGTTCCAGTACCGGTTCGGCTTCATGCGCAACAAGGACATTTCCTTCTTTTTCCTCTCGCAACTGATCCTGCCCCCGGTGGTATTGGCCTTGCCATTCCTGATTCTTTACAAGGAGCTGGCCCTGCTCGATACCACCCTGGGCCTGATCTTCCTTTATACGCTGACCGTTCTGCCCATTGTCATCTGGATCATGCGTGACCAGTTCGACACCATCCCCGCCGAATTGGATGAAGCCGCGCAGGTAGATGGCCTGTCCTCCTGGGGGGCCTTTTTTCGCGTTATCCTGCCCATTGCCCTGCCGGGCATGGTTGCCTCCTTCATCCTCTCGCTGATCCTGACATGGAACGAATATTTCTTTGCCGCCCTGCTGACCAGTTCCGAGGCAAAGACCCTGCCAGTGATGGTGGCCAGCCAGACCGGTTCGCAAGGCATCAACTGGTGGTCCATGGCCGCCCTGTCCACCATGGCCATCATGCCGCTGGTGATCATCGGCATTGCCCTGGAAAAATACATTATCAAGGGTATGTCCGCCGGATCCGTCAAATAGGAGGTCCCCGGCGCGCTTCCGCCCTATGCCGCAATTCCATCCGGTCCGGCACCGCACACCAGCGCACACACATTTTCGCCCGGGTTCGGCTTGAAGGCACCGCTTTGCAGTGCCGCTACCGCCGCCGCCCCGCTCAGGTCCGCGCCGATGGCATGGTTGTCCCACAGCCACCTGGCTGCCTCCAGCATCTGCTCGTCGCTCAGCAGCACCACCTGCTCGATGGCATGCCGTGAGGTTTCGAACACGTCGGCATCGGCAATGGCGCAGGCCATGGTAGCCACCCGTGTCGTGACGTCGGGCAGGGTCACCGCCTTGCCCGCGGCAAACGAGGCATGGAAAGTGGGGCAGCCTTCCGGCTCGACACCAATGATGCGGATGTCCGGCTTGAGGTGCTTGAGTGCTATCGCCATTCCCGAAATCAGCCCGCCCCCGCCAATACCGATCAGCATCGCATCCAGATCCGGGTTCTGCTCCAGGATTTCCATGGCCAGCGTTCCCTGTCCGGCCATGACCGCCGGGTCGGCGAAGGGATGAAAATAGGCGGCGCCCTTTTCACGGGCGAAGGCGAGGGCCGCTACATTGCTTTCGTGCCATGCGGTCCCGGTAATGCGCACGTCGGCGCCGTAGCTTTTCAGCTTCGTGACCTTGGAGGGGGAAACGTTCTGCGGCACGAAGATCGTTGCCGGCACGCCCCGGGTTCGCGCCACATGGGCCACGGCCAGCCCGTGATTGCCCCCCGAAGCGGTGACGATCCCCGACTCCATTTCCGCCGCTGGGGTGGTCAGCAACTTGTTGGTTGCCCCACGCACCTTGAACGACCCTGTCATTTGCAGCAATTCAAGCTTCATCCAAACATTGCCAGCAGCAGGGAAACTGTTGTTTTCGTCCATGGCGATCATGGGCGTCGTGCGGATAAAAGGGGAAATTCTCTGCCGCGCCGCAGCAACATCTTCAAACCGGATCATGGTCATGCTCCTTCAACTTTTGAGGCAACGACCACGCAGCAATTGCCCCGTCGCACCCGGCCGGGCTGTCGCAGCCCGTACACCACCCCGTCCATGCCATAGGTCAGCATATGGGGCCTGCGCGCCGGATTGTCCACAAAATGGATCCGCCCCGCTTCCTGACCTGTTGAAACAGGTGTGCCCAGTTCGTGAAAGGGTTCGAAAACGCCCCTGTCGTCGGCCCGGACATAGGCATCATTGCCGGCAATTTCATACCGGTCTGCCGGATGGAGTGCCGGTTCGGGGGTGCCCGCAAGCAGACCGAGATGCCGCAACACGTTATGCATCCCCCGGCGGCAGATTTTCACCGCCTCGGGGGAAACCGTGCCCCCGCCGCCCATTTCCGTGCCGAGCGTAACCAGCCCGGCTGCCACGGCGGCGGCAGTGGAGGTGCGCGGGTCGCCATAGTTGGAAATGACCACCTGCATCGGTGCATCGAAGGCCGCCACCAGCGCTGCACTACGTGCCGCCAGATCCGGGTCGGCGCACGGCTCCAGAATGGCGCTGGGCACAAGTTTGAGCGAGGAGCCGCCCGAATGCAGGTCAATGAACACGTCCGCCATTTCGAACAGAACGTCATGCACAAACCCGCTGATCTGTTCCGTAATGGTGCCGCCGGATTTGCCCGGAAACGTCCGGTTGAAATTCAGCCCGTCGATGGGGGAAACCCGGTTACCGACATTGACTGCTGGCAGGTTGATGGCGGGCATGATGATCAGGCGCCCCCGGATCCTTTCCGGCTCCAGCTCCCGGATCAGTTCCCCAAGAATGATGG
The DNA here is from genome assembly GCA_027082895.1 of Hyphomicrobiales bacterium. Taxonomy (GTDB): domain Bacteria; phylum Pseudomonadota; class Alphaproteobacteria; order Rhizobiales; family Devosiaceae; genus DROE01. The sequence goes on from JALWTJ010000568.1 coordinate 8,002, forward strand.
GCCCCTCATACTCGTCCCCGTGATTGCCCGCCTGCAGGTAGACGGTGGGGCCGTTTCCGTTTCGGATCACGCAGATTGGCAGTTGCAGCACCCCCCACGCGTCCCCGTGCTCGGAATAGGGAACATCAACGAATCCGGTCTGTTTGCCGTCCCTGTCGAAATCGACATTGGTGTGAAAGGTTTGTGCTGCCATGCTTGCCCGCTCGCAGGCTGAAGATGGGGTCAATCAGCCGAAATTTCGGCACGGCACCCCGCCTGCTGCCCTTGTTACCCTGTTGGAATGTATGCACAATGATACAGGTGCAGTAAGAGAACATCAATTGCTCCAGAGCGTGATGTTTCCGGCTTTCCGGCATGTTGTTGCGCCCCCGGGAGGTGCAGATGAAAAGGACCGGCAGAATTGGGGGATTTGGCGGGCTGAAGCAGATCTGGCCCATGCCCGCGCACCCGATGCCGGTGGTGATCATCGGGGCAGGGGGTATCGTGCGCGACGCCCATCTGCCCGCCTACAGGAAGTGGGGAATTCCCGTTGCCGGCCTTTTCGACCGGGACCGGCAACGCGCCGTCAAGCTGGCCGCTGCCAATGACATACCCCGTGTCTTTGATACCCTTGATGCGGCCATTGCCGCGGGAGCCCATATCTTTGATATTGCCTTGCCCCCTGAAGCCCTGCGCGATGTGCTGCCCCACCTGCCCCAGGGATGCGCCGCCCTGATACAGAAGCCCCTTGGCACGTCCCTTGCCGATGCCCGCCATCTGGTCCGGCTGCTGGAGGAAAGGAACATCACCGCGGCCCTTAATTTCCAGATGCGGTTCACCCCCTCCATGCTGGCGGTGTCCGACGCGCTGAACCGGGGGGAACTGGGGGAGATAACGGATATTGATGTCAGTCTTTCCTGTCGCACACCGTGGGAGGAGTGGCCGTTCATGAAAAATCTGGCAGCCGTGGAAATTCCCTTGCATTCCATTCACTATCTGGACTGGATTGCCGCCAATGCAGGTCTGCCCCGTTCCGTCTACGCGCGCAGTGTCCCCCACCCGGACTATCCCGATCTGGCCGATGCGAGAAGCTCCATCATTCTGGACTATGACCGCCCCATCCGCTGTTCCCTCAGTCTCAACCATGTTCACAAATGGGGAAACGCAAATGAGCGGGCCGAAATGCGTGTCGAAGGGACGAAGGGGGCTGCCATTGTCGGGCTTGGCTACAATGTGAATTTCCCTTTCGGGCGGCCCGAAACCCTTTCGATGGTTCACGAGGGCAGTTCCTGGCAGGAAATTTCCCTTGAAGGCGCGCGGGTGCCCGATTCCTTTGCCTTCGTCATGGCAAACCTGCAACGATATGTGGCAGGAGAGGACAAACAACTGCCAACAGGACTGGAGCCATCCTTGCGGACCATGAATCTTGTGCAGGCCTGTCTGGATTCCAGCCGAATGCGCAAGGCAGTGGAACTTCAGGGGGGCAGTGAAGGAGACGGGTGACGGAGAAAAGAACGGCCGGGTGAAAGGGCTGCAGCACACGAGAACGGAACAGGACAGGAAAGAAGAAAGGCGGGGATGATGTCGGAAACGAACAGGATCATTTTGCAGGGAACGGTTGGCGTTGTGGGGGCAGATCGTTTTCCCCATGCCATCCGGCGGTTGCGGCAGAGTTTTGGGCAGGTGAACTGGATCGCCGGGGAAGGGGACACCCAGACCATAGATCTGCAACAGGATGACAATCTTGCCGAAGGGGCCTTTGCGATTAGCCCCGAAGTGGGAAAGGGGAACGGGACACGCATCCGCATTGCGGGCGGCAAGACATCCGGTGTCATTTATGCAATCGAGCAACTGATCGCCGAGGGCGGAAATGCCCCGGACCGGATGGAAGTGA
>JALWTJ010000569.1 GCA_027082895.1 Hyphomicrobiales bacterium
CCATTGATGCAACTGGCGGGCTAAGACCTGCCAATCGGAGGTACCTGAAATGATCACATGCCGACGACCGCTCCTGCTGCTGCTGGCCGCCTGGGTGGGGCTTGCCGTTGCCGCCTGCAATGCCCAGCCGGGGGCGCAATCCCGGGGTGCCACGGTCTCGACCGTGACCGACGAGCCGCTGGGTGGCAAGCCGCCGGCGGACATGAAGCCTTCCACCGCGGACTGGCAGCACGACCTGCGCTATCGGCGTGCCTTCGAGGTGGCCACCTGGGCGATGCCGGCCGTGGGCATCTATGGCTTCCGCCGCGCCACCGAGGCGGTCGGTGGCACGGACAACACCATCCTCGTCTGGTCGAAGGTGGCCGGGCCCAATGCCGAACTGCTCACCGCCAACGACACCACCCCCTACATCCTCGCCATGTCCGATCTGCGCAAGGGACCGGTGGTGCTGGAGGTGCCGGCCGCCACCGACAAGACCCTGCTCTATGGCCAGATCGTGGACATGTGGCAGTTCGCCATCGCCGACGTGGGGCCGGTGGGGGCCGACAAGGGCAAGGGCGGCAAGTACCTTTTCCTGCCGCCGGGCTACCGGGGCAAGGTGCCGGAGGGCTATCTGGTCATGAAGAGCCCCAGCAACCGCATTTACCTCGCCTTCCGCTCGGTGCGCAGGCCCGGTTCCGGCGCCACCCTGAAGGACGCCTACGACTATGCCCGCCAGCTTAAGATGTACTATCTGGATGACCCCGGGCCCACGAAGTACATCGATCCCTCGGACCTGCGCTTTCCGTCGCTGCCACACTACGACGAGACCCTGTTCCAGGACATTCAGGCGATCTTCGACGGCGAGCCGACCAAGCCCCAGGACAAGGTGATGATGGGCTACCTGAAGTTCCTGGGTCTGGAGCCCGGCAAGCCCTTCGCGCCGGACGAGAACACCCGCAAGCTGCTGCGCCAGGCGGCGGCCGACTTCTACTTCTACATGCAGCACCGCCTTACCTATCCGGACAGGAAAAAGTACTACTGGCCCGGCCGCCACTGGCAGGACGTGCTGACGCCGGATCGCAACGGATACTTCTCTTTCGTCTATGACGACTGGATCGACCTGGACGAGCGTGCCGAACGCTATTTCTTTGCCACCTACTATCCGCGCAAGTACTACGAGAAGCCGGCCAACATCTACCTGTTCACCCGGATGGACGCCAACGGAGCGCCGCTGCAGGCGGGCAGGAACTACAAGCTCACCATTCCGCCCCACATGCCGGTGACCCAGTTCTGGTCCCTCATCATCTACGATGGCGCCACCTGGGCCTTCATCTACACGCCGCAGAAGAAGGTGGGCATTTCCTCCTACGACATGGACAAGCTGAAGAAGAACCCGGACGGCAGCGTGACACTGTATTTCGGACCGGAGGCGCCCAAGGGACTTGAGAGCAACTGGATTCCCACCGGCGGCAAGGAACCGGCGCCGGGCCTGCGCTTCTATGGCGCCAAACAGGAGATCATCGACCGCAGTTTCGTCATGCCCGACGTGGAGCCGGCGGACTGAACCCTGGAAGAGAAGGAGGAGCCGTGAAGAAAATAATCTGCTGTGCACTGGCCGCCCTGATGGCCTCCGGCACCGACCTGGCGGCCACCCCGGGCTACAACACCGACATCCCCAAGAGCATCCTCACGCCGAACCACCTGGAAACGCCGCTGGGCAATTTCGAGTTGTACGACGGCATCCCCACCAGGGAATCGGCCGCCCGGGCCTATGACGGGCTCTATTTTCTTCGTGCCGTGGATACCTTTCTCAACTTCCAGTCCGCGGTCTCCATCGAGGCCCTGCGCCGCGGCCAGGCCTCCATCGGTGCCGATGCCTCGAACAAGGTGATCGTCTTCGACCGGCTGATGGACTCCAGGCCACTGTTCCTCACCGGCAATACCGACACCGTCTATGCACTGGCCATGCTCGACCTGGAGCAGGATGGCCCCACGGTGATCGAGATTCCCAGAGGGGCCGGTCCGGGTACCCTGGACGATGCCTTCCAGCGCTTCGTGGTGGACATGGGCGCTCCCGGACCGGATGCGGGCAAGGGCGGCACCTATCTCATCCTGCCGCCCGATTACCAGGGTGAGCTCAAGCCCACCCCCAATACCCGCAAGGATCCCGGAACCGCCCGGGTGAAGATCGGCGGCAAGGAGCGGGAGGTGTGGATCGCCCGCTCGCCCAGCTATGTGAACTGGCTGATCCTGCGCGGTTTCCTGGTGGACGGCAAGCCCGATGCGGCGGCCCGGATGTGGCGCACCGGTCTGAAGATCTATCCCCTGGCCAAGGCCGATCGGCCGCCGAAGATGGTCTTCATCAACGGCTCGGGCAAGGCCTTCAACACCATACAGCCCACGGACGAGCGCTTTTTCGATTATCTCTGGCAGGTACTCCAGAAAGAGCCCATCGGCTTCATCGATCCCGAGTTGCGGGGCATGGCC